>CABVAD010000021.1 GCA_902496265.1 uncultured Oscillospiraceae bacterium | reverse complement strand
CTCTATTTCCGCCTTTTCTCCGCTTACCGTTCCCTGCACCATACCGTTTCTGCCGCCGCCGCGGACATTGAAATTTTGCTTAAATTCCTTAAAAAACAAATCAAGCGCGGTTTCCCCGCCGCAGATGGCAAAGGAATAATTACCCTCTTTACCCGAAAAAACGCCGCGTATACCGCCGCTTTTTTTATAAAGCGCATCGGCGAAAAGCTGCAATTCCTTAATATCAAGGTTTTCTTCAAAAACCGCCGTTTTTCCGCTTTCAGGGGCAAAATTCTTTACTTTCTCGGCTATAAGACGTTTTTTAAGAGCTGAAATCTCAAATTTAAGCTCGCGGTTATCATCGTTAAGCCTTTCAACCGCCGCCGCGGCTTCGTTCTGCTTTACGGAAAGTAAATTTGCTGTTTTCTGCACATTGAAATATTTATCGTTATAATCGCCGAGCGCGTCTGTGCCGCATTTTATAAAAATCCGCACCCCGCCCTTATTCTTAAAGGAATCGAGAATTTTTATAAGCCCTATTTCCCCTGTTTTTTTAACATGGGGCGCACAGCAGGCGCAAAGGTCATAACCCTCAATATCCACCAGACGGACATTTTCGGTAAGCTCCAATTTACTTCGGTAATCGAGTTTTTTAAGCTCATTATCATTGGGGTAATACGCTTTTACAGGCACATTTTCCCACACCGCTTTATTGGCGAGACGTTCGACCTTTGAAAGCTGTTCTCTTGACAAAGCGCCGTCAAAATCGACCGTCATTTCCGCTCCCAGATGAAATCCGACGTTATTAAGCCCGTAAAGCTTATGTACAAGCCCCGACACAATATGCTCGCCCGAATGGTTTTGCATATTGCGAAAACGGCGCTCCCAATCAAGCTTGCAGTCGTATTTCTCCCCGACAGCAAGCGGGCGGTCGGTAAAGTGGATTATCTCGTTCCTTATAATCTGAACATCTGAGACCGCCGCACCGCCGATACTGCCGCGGTCGGACTCCTGCCCGCCGCCCTCGGGGAAAAAGGCGGTCTTGTTAAGTATTACGGCATAGTATTCTCCCGCTTTTTCGCAGAATAAAGCCCTTGCCGAAAATTCCTTTGTATGCGAATCCTTATCGTAAAGCTTTTCGGTCATTTTCCCAATTTCTCCTGTATGATGTGCGCCGCCTTGTAAATATCGCCGCCGCCCATTGTGATTACGATATCACCCTTTTCGGCGGTTTTAATAGCGGTATCAGCTATATTTTGAAAGCCGTCAACCACAACCGCGTCGGGGAGTTTTTTCGCTAAATCCTCCGACGAGATGCCGTAGGTGTTCTTTTCGCGCGAGCCCATAATCGGGGTTAAAATCACCTTGTCGGCGACCGAGAGCGCGTCAATAAAATCGTCCTTCAAAAGCGCGGTACGGGAAAAAGTAAAGGGCTGAAAAACGACTATAACGCGGTTGTAGTCAAGCTCCTTTGCCGCGGTGAGGGTCGCCTTAATCTCGGTCGGGTGGTGGGCGTAATCGTCGGCTAAGACAAAGCCGCCGTACTCCCCCAAAAACTCAAAGCGTCTGCCCGCGCCCGTGAATTTTTCTATCGCGTCCTTAATGCCGTCCGCCGTCAGCCCCATATCAAAGCAGACCGCAAAGGCGGCAAGGCCGTTTAACACATTGTGCCTGCCGGGGATATGCATTTGTATATTAATTATTTTCTCGCCGTATTTTGCAACATCAAAGGAAAAGCCGTATTTGCCCCCCTTAATATTCTCGGCGCGGTAGTCGTTATTTTCACCGAAACCGAAGGTCACGGTTTTAGCGGTAATATCCTCTGCCGCCTTGTGAGCCAACTCATCGTCGCCGTTAATATATGCGGTTTTCGCCATTTTTAAAAACTTATGGAAGGAGAGCGTAAGGTTTTCCATAGTCTTAAAATAATCAAGGTGGTCATTGTCGATATTAAGCAGTACCGCAACATCGGGGGAAAGCTGTAAAAAGGTATCGACAAACTCGCAGGACTCGCAAACCATAGTCTCCGACTTGCCCGAAATTCCGTTAGAACCAATAAGCGGAAGCTTCCCGCCGATAACCGCCGTAGGATCCTGCTTGTTTAATATTAAAATTTGTGTTATCATAGAGGTAACGGTGGTTTTGCCGTGGGTGCCGCAAATGCCTATCACATTATCAAAATGCCTTGTCAGCGCTCCTAACATATGGGAACGCTCCATTGTGGGTATTCCGTTTTCGCGCGCGGCTTTAAGCTCGGGATTGTCCTCGGATATAGCCGCCGAGTATACGACAAGCTCCGCTCCCTTTATATTCTCCGCCCTGTGACCCATAAACACTGGGATACCAAGCGCCTTAACGCGGGCAAGCGGGTCGCTCTCGTTATTGTCCGAACCCGTTAAATAATAGCCCTTGCCGTGCAGTATTTCCGCAAGCGGACACATACCGCTGCCGCCTATGCCTATCATATGAATATGCTTTACGCCCTCGATTATTTTATCCTCTTGCCTTAGCTCTTTCATAAAGGTTCTCCCATCAAATTTATTCTCACCTACTATTATATTGCCAAACCGCAAAAAAATAAACCCCTTTTTGACGAAAGAAGGAAAAATATGCTTTTTATACCCCCCGAAATTGAATTTATTATCGACAGACTTCAGTATAACGGATTTGAAGCCTACCTTGTCGGCGGCTGTGTGCGGGATATGCTAATGGATATTGACCCGCACGATTACGACATCACCACCTCGGCGCCGCCCGAAATTATACTGACTCTTTTTAACAAAACCGTTCCGACAGGCGTTAAGCACGGCACGGTCACGGTGATAAACGGCGGTTTTGCCGCCGAGGTCACAACCTACCGCGCCGACGGTGAATACTCCGACCACAGGCGGCCCGAAAGCGTAGCCTTTGTAAAAAGCCTAAAGGAAGACCTTGCCCGCCGCGATTTCACGGTAAACGCGATAGCATATAATGAAAAAGAGGGAATCAAAGACTTTTTCGGCGGAATAGAGGATATAAGTAATAAAATTCTCCGCGCGGTAGGCGACCCCGAAAAGCGCTTTACTGAAGATGCACTTAGAATTTTGCGGCTTTTCCGCTTTGCCTGTGTTTTAGGCTTTACGCCTGAAACAGAAACCCTTAAAGCGGCACTTGAATGCGCGCCGCTCCTTAAAAGTATATCGGCGGAGCGCATTTCCGCCGAGCTAAGACGGGCGGTAAACGGCAAAAATCCCCTTGCATTAAAGCCCCTTACAGACTTAGGCGGACTCCGATTTATCGGGATAAAAAATCCCGATTACTCAAAAATCCTGCCTTTACAGGACGCGGGACTTGCCCTTTTCGGCTTTCTGTATTCTTCCGCCGACGATTTAATGACGGTTTTAGGCTTTTTAAAGCCCTCCAACAAGGAAAAAAAGCTTGCCGAAAGCCTTTTAACCCTTTTGTCCCTGCCCTTTCCGCAAAATAAAGCGGAAATTAAAGAAATGCTCTTTAAAACCGACCCTTGCTCGGTGGAAAAATATCTGTATTTTGAAAAGCACTATTTCGGTGCTAATACCGATAACGCCGCTTTAATGCTCCGCGAAATTTCGGAAAACGGCGAACCGTACAGAATTTCCGACCTTAAGATTGGGGGACGAAATCTTATCAATTTGGGATTCAGCGGCGAAAAAATCGGGGAAACTCTTGAGTATTTAAGAAAATGCGTGACCGCCGACCCCGCGCTTAACCGCCGTGAAATATTACTTCAAAAATCACAAGAATTTAACCGTAACTAAAAAGCCAAAAGCGCCATAAACTGTAATATACAGTACGGCGCTTATTTTTTTACAGAGATGATGAGTATGAAAAAAATCACCGTGATAGGCGGAGACAAACGGCTTAAAACCGCTGTAAAGGAGCTTACGGAAAGGGGCTTTACGGTGAACACCGTGGGGCTCTATGACGATGAAAACGGAAATATCGCCGACGGCGACGTTTTACTGCTCCCCGTTCCGACAACAAAGGACGGCGAAACCGTTTTCGCACCCTTTGCGAAACGTAAAATCTATCTTTCGGAAGTAGCCGACAAGGCGGATAACCGTCTGTTGCTTACCTGCAATTACAGCTTCAGCGGTCAAAACTGCATAGACTACGGAAAGCTTGACAGCTATTCCCTCTTAAACGCGGTCCCGACCGCGGAGGGCGCTATAAAGCTTGCTATTGAAAACACCTCCTTCACCCTTTGGCAAAGCCGCGTGCTTATAATAGGCTTCGGAAGGGTCGGAAAGATTTTAGCCGACAGGCTTAAAGCCTTGGGCGCATACGTCACCGTAAGCGCGAGAAAGCCCTCAGACTTTGCGCTTATTAAGGCTTTGGGCTATAACGCCGTTCAAACCCGAACGGTGGGCGGCTCTCTTTCCGATTACGATATTGTTTTCAACACCGTGGACGTTAAGGTAATAGACGAGCAAGCTTTTGAGAACTGTTCTCTAAAGCTTATAATCGATCTCTCTTCAAAGGGCGGCTTTGACATTGACAATGCCAGAGACAGCGGTATTCACGCCCTTGCCGCCCCCGGACTTCCGGGGCTTTGCGCACCGCTCACCGCGGGAAAAATTCTGGCGGAAACCGTAACTGAAATACTTAGCTCATATATTTAAAAACTCACACATTTAAAAAGAGGAGAGCTTTATGAAAGACATTACATTGGGATATGCGTTCTGCGGTTCCTTCTGCACCATAAAAAAATCCCTCGCCGCATTGAAGGCGCTTGCAGACGAGGGATATAAAATAAAACCCATTATGTCGCAGATTGTATACAGCACCGACACGCGCTTCGGAAAAGCAGAGGATTTGATACGCGAGGTTGAAGAAATCTGCGGCGAGAAAATTATTCACGACATCACCGCCGCCGAGCCGATCGGTCCTAAAAACCTGCTTGATATGATAGTTGTTTCCCCTTGCACGGGAAATACAGCGGCGAAAATTGCGCTCGGTATTACCGACACGCCCGTTACAATGGCGGTAAAGGCAAGCCTTAGAAACAACAAGCCCGTCGTGCTTGCCGTCGCCACCAACGACGCGCTCGGCGCTTCGGCAAAAAACCTCGGACTGCTGCACAACACCTCGAATATATATTTTGTTCCCTACCGTCAGGACGATCCGTTAGGAAAAAATAATTCGCTGGTATGCGATTTTTCGCTTATCCCTAAGACGGTGGAAAAAGCCCTTGCAGGAGAGCAAATTCAGCCGATTTTGATTTAGCAATTGAGAAAGATAACGGACGGACGAAAACGCCCGTCCGCCGTCTAATGTCTAACATTTAGCGTCTAACATCTAAATCAATATCCCCCGTCGCGGGGGTGTTTAAAAGCTTTCCGTCCTCCGAAAAGCGGGAGCCATGGCAGGGGCAGTCCCAACTGCGCTCGTTTTTGTTCCATTTAAGGGCACAGCCCAAGTGGGGACAGCGCTTTACAGTAGGAGTTAAAAGCCCGCCTGCCGCGCTTACGGCGTTTAGGACAAGCTGTTTTCTTAAAATATGCCTTGAGGGTGAAAATACCTCTGCAAATTCATTTTTTCTGCCCGTTATCATATCGGTCAGTATTTCCGCCGCGACCATAGCGGAGGTCATTCCCCATTTATTAAAGCCTGTCGCCACATATAAATCGGGCGTGTTGGCCGAGTAATTGCCGATATACGGCACGCCGTCGAGGGTGATGCAGTCCTGTGCCGCCCACCTGTATTTTTCCTGCGCGTCAGGGTAGTATTTTTTTGCAAAGGCGCGTATCTGCTCCCACCCGCCGCTCTTTTTTCCGGTGCGCTTGCTTTCCCCGCCGATTATAAGGAATTTCCCCGCGCTTCTGAATGAAAATCCGTTCTCCGATTCGTCGCGGTAGATACCTTTAGGCGGCTTTGCACCCAAAAACGCCGAAACATACGAACGCTTCTGGTACATCTTTAAAAAATAACTTCCGTGCTTGTTTATAATCGGAAAATGAGTGGCGACTATAATTTTTTTCGCCCCTATTTTCCCGTCCTCGCACACCGCCGTAAGCCCCTTAAGCTCCTTTACGGCGGTGTTTTCATATATTGTAAGCTCTTTTGCAATATGACTTAAAAAATTAAGAGGATTAAACTGTCCCTGAGAAGCAACCCTTACAGCCCCCGCAATCTCAAAAGGCAGCTCGGTTTTTTCGCAAAATTCCGCGTTACAGCCGATTTTGTTAAGTGCGGCGACCTCTTTTTCAATTTTTTTGCGGTTGGAAAGTGAGTAAATATATGAGTCACATTCCTTAAAATCACAGTCGATATTCTTGCAAAGTTCTTTGTATTCATAAAGTGACTTTTCGTTAGCTTTCAGATAAATCCGCGCCTTTTCCGTACCGAATTCATTAATCAGCTTATCGAAAACCGCACCGTGATGAACCGTGATTTTCGCGGTCGTTCCCGCGGTTACGCCGCGGCAAATTAAGTCCGACTCGGCTATAACACAGTCTACACCCGCTTTTTTTAATTTATATCCGCACAGTATTCCCGCAATACCGCCGCCTATTATCAGCACATCGGTTTTAATATCTCCCCTAAGCCTCGGAAAACGCGGCATTTCCGCTCCGCTTTCCCAAAGTGACAGCATAAAAATCGCCTCCTCGGTTATTATTCCCGACAAGGCTATTATATTCCATATTAACAAACAAGGCGGCTTTAGAATAACATATAATTAGAAGATTACATACAGCGGAGGGAAAACATATGGGTCTTACCAAAAGCTCGGTCGGAATAGGCGCGGTCGATTCAGGCCTTATTATAAAAAAGCAAAATCCAAACGATAAAATTATAGCCCTCGCGGGCAATCCCAACGTCGGAAAAAGCACGGTCTTCAACGCCCTTACGGGGCTTAATCAGCATACGGGCAACTGGCCAGGAAAAACAGTCGCCAATGCTCAGGGCTACTGCAAAAGCGAAAAGCACTCCTATGTGCTTGTGGATATACCGGGTACATACTCCCTTATGGCGCACTCGGCTGAAGAAGAGGTTGCACGGAATTTTATCTGCTTCGGCGCGCCCGACGCGGTGGCGGTGGTCTGCGACGCCACCTGCCTTGAAAGAAATATGAATTTAGTGCTTCAAACCCTGGAAATCTCCTCTAATGTTATCGTGTGCGTAAATCTTATGGACGAGGCAAAGCGCAAGAAAATTAATATTGATTTAAAGGCGCTTAGGGAGCGCTTGGGAGTTCCCGTCATAGGTGTTACGGCGCGGAAAAAGAAAAGCCTTAAAATGCTATTGGACGCGCTTGACCTCGCCTGTGACCAAAAAGGTGAGAATGCTCCCTATAAGGTAAAGTATTCGGCTGAAATCGAGCAGGCGATAGCACTTGTCGAGCCCGAGGCAAAGCGGCTCTCGTGCGGAAAAATCAACAGCCGCTGGCTTGCGCTTAAATTGCTTGACGGCGACAGCTCATTACTACACGAAATATGTGCCTGCTTAGGCGATAATTTTCTTAAAAATCCCGCCCTCTTCGCCGCGCTGAATAAAGCGAGAGCTGCTCTTGAAGATGCGGGAATTAAACCCGAAAATCTTAAGGACAAAACAGTAAGCGCGATTGTAGCCGCCGCCGAAAATATTTGCCGCGGTGCGGTTATATACGAAAAAAAGAAGTACGCCGAGCGCGACCGCCGCATTGACCGACTGCTGACAGGAAGGACTACCGCCTATCCTGTTATGCTGCTTTTGCTCTGCCTTATTTTCTGGCTTACAATTACGGGGGCAAACTACCCTTCCGAGCTTTTGTCCCGCCTTTTTGCCTTTATCGGTGATAAGCTCCATACGGCTTTTACCGCACTCAGCGCACCCGATTGGCTTCACGGCGCGCTTGTTGACGGCGTTTACCGCGTGCTTAGCTGGGTTGTATCGGTTATGCTGCCGCCTATGGCGATTTTCTTCCCGCTTTTTACCCTTTTAGAGGACGCGGGGTATCTTCCGCGAATCGCCTATAATCTTGACCGACCCTTTAAACGCTGTAACGCCTGCGGCAAACAGGCGCTGACAATCTGTATGGGCTTTGGCTGCAACGCGGCGGGAATTGTCGGGTGCAGGATTATCGATTCCCCTCGCGAACGGCTCTTAGCGGTGCTTACAAACAACTTTATCCCCTGCAACGGCAGATTTCCGATGCTGATATCCGTAATCACAATGTTTTTTGTTGCAGGCTCGGCGGGCGGGCTTTCGTCCCTTCTATCGGTCGCGGTGCTGACCCTTGCTGTCGTCTTCGCGGTAGGAATGACCTTTATTGTGACAAAGCTGCTTTCAAAAACCCTGTTAAAGGGCGTGCCGTCGTCGTTTACGCTTGAATTACCGCCCTACCGCCGTCCTCAGATAGGCAAGGTGCTTGTGCGCTCGGTATTTGACCGCACCCTCTTTGTACTGGGCAGAGCCGCCTCGGTCGCCGCTCCCGCGGGGCTTATAATCTGGCTTATGGCAAATGTCACGGTATCGGGAAGCAGTCTTTTAAGCCTTTGCTCTGACTTTCTCGACCCGCTCGGAAAACTTATGGGGCTTGACGGCGTGATACTCTTCGCCTTTATATTAGGCTTCCCCGCAAATGAGATTGTAGTCCCCATAATAATGATGAGCTACCTCTCGGCGGGAACGCTTGAAAACGCATACGGTCTTGCCGAAATGCGCTCCCTCTTTGTTGCGAACGGCTGGAACGCCGTGACGGCGGTATGCTTTATAATCTTCGCCCTCATGCATTGGCCCTGCTCAACCACCCTTTTGACAATAAAAAAGGAAACGGGCAGTCTTAAATGGACTTTACTTGCCGCCGCAATACCGACTGCTATAGGTATAGCTTTATGTATATTAGTGAATTTTATTGCTTCGGTGCTGTTGTGACTTGACAAACCGAAAAAATTTGTTATAATAAAAACAGAAAGGCAACCGATAGACGGTTAGCCCTCTTGAATTGATTTAGAGATAAACCGCTTCATTTGGACTGTGGGCGGTTTATTTCTTTTTCGTTATACTAACGACAAGTGCGACTATCGAAACAATGAGAGTCAGTAATAAAAACAACTCGCTGTATGTAACCATAAGCACCGCCCTCCTTTCAGGAGGGAAAAGTGCCCTCCGAATGAACAGAGGACTAACCGCCTATTACAATAAGAGATGGGAAAAATTCTGCAACCAGTAGGACTTTTTTCCATCTCTTGCTTTAGCTATAATAAGAGGAGCAACTGGTAAACGCTAACCGCCTTGGGCTAACTATGTCCGTACGGTAGACTGTTTGCCATCCTCTTGTTGTAGCGTTCGATTTTAGCAGGTTGAACCACCGAACCTCGGGGAGTTCGTGTCACAAAATAGATTGAATCGGCAACGAGAAAACGATGGATTCCGGTTGTAAACTAATTTGTTGGAGGAATGACTATGAACGCTGTTGGTATTGATGTTTCAAAAGGCAAAAGCATGATTGCAATCATGCGTCCATTCGGAGAAGTAGTACACTCTCCTTTTGAAGTTTCTCATAATAACAATGAATTGAGCGACTTGGCAGAGTTGATCAATTCATTGCCTGGAGAAACTCGCGTGGTAATGGAATATACCGGATATTACCACACATCGATTGCACAGGTGCTTTGTGATGCAGGGATTTATGTTTCCGTTGTCAACGCAATGTTAGTACACAACTACGGCAACAATTCTTTAAGGAGGGCAAAAACAGATAAAAAGGATGCCGTGAGATTAGCAAATTATGCTATAGATAACTGGCTCTCATTACCTCAATATTTCCCTATTGATGATACTAGATTTATGCTTAAGACTTGTTATCGTCAGTATGAGAAATTCATTAGAATCCGAACAATGCAACGGAATAATCTAATTTCATTGTTAGATACCATATTTCCTGAAGTGAATCGTTTGTTTTCAAGCCACATTCGTGATGATGGTAGTGAAAAATGGGTAGACTTTGTTTGGAAATTTTGGCACTGTCAGTGTGTCTGTGAACTTTCGGTTAAAACGTTTACGCAACAATACAAAAAATGGTGTTGTAAACATAATTACCGATTTAAGGAAGAAAAAGCGTTAGATATTTATACCTCGGCTTGTGGGCATGTTTGCATGATGCCTAAAACCGAAACCACCAAATTTCTTGTACAACAAGCTGTAACTCAACTTAACACCACTTCTAAAACGATAGCTTCTATTTGTCAACAGATGAATATGCTGGCAGCCTCTTTGCCGGAGTACACAATTGTTATGAATATGTACGGCGTTGGTCAGACTTTAGGACCACAACTAATTGCTGAAATTGGAGATGTACGGCGATTTCATTCAAAAAAGGCGCTTATTGCCTTTGCCGGCATTGATGCACCGCCTTGCCAATCCGGTTCTATAGATGTACATAGTCGCAGTATATCTAAAAGAGGTTCTTCTTCACTTCGCAGAACCTTATTTTTAGTAATGTCTGTGATTTTGCAAAATTCTCCTGAAGATGAACCTGTATATCAATTTATGAATAAAAAACGTTCCGAAGGGAAACCATACAAAGTTTATATGTTGGCATCTGCAAACAAGTTTCTTCGGATCTACTATTCCTCTGTTAAAGCTTACTTGGATTCTTTAGAAACAGATTAAGATTATTCTATTTATATTCAGCCGCCATTT
>CABVAD010000020.1 GCA_902496265.1 uncultured Oscillospiraceae bacterium | reverse complement strand
TAAAGGCGGCTCTCGGACGTCACGAATCCCTCGACCACGTTTTGCTTTACGGTCCTCCCGGACTCGGCAAAACCACCCTTTCGGGCATAATCGCAAAGGAAATGGGGGTAAACCTCCGCGTGACCTCGGGACCCGCCATCGAAAAGCAGGGGGATTTGGTGGCGATACTCACCTCCCTTAACGAGGGGGACGTGCTGTTTATTGACGAGATACACCGCCTGTCCCGCAATGTTGAGGAAATTCTGTACCCCGCTATGGAGGACTTTTCGCTCGATATAATTTTGGGTAAAGGCCCGTCCGCCCGTTCGATAAGGCTTGATGTTCCGCACTTTACCCTTGTGGGGGCTACGACCCGTTCGGGTCAGTTAACAGCGCCTTTACGCGACCGTTTCGGCGTGCTTTTAAGGCTGGAGCTTTACTCGCCCGAGGATTTGGCGAAGATTATCACCCGCTCGGCGGGGATACTCGGAATAGGCATTGAAAGGGACGGCGCTTTGGAGATAGCCTCCCGCTCCCGCGGAACGCCGCGAATTGCAAACCGCCTTTTAAAGCGGGTGCGGGATATTGCAGAGGTCGAGTATGACGGCGAAATTACCGAAAAGGTAGCCTGCGCGGCGCTTGCAAGGTTTGAAATCGACGAATTGGGGCTTGACGATTTTGACCGCAAAATGCTTACAACCATTATAAACAATTATCAGGGCGGCCCTGTCGGGCTTGATACCCTGGCGGCGGCGGTAGGTGAAGAATCGGTCACTATTGAGGACGTTTACGAGCCCTATTTAATGCAGATAGGCTTTTTAACAAGGACGGCGCGCGGAAGGTGCGTTACTAAGCTTGCCTATGACCATTTAGGTATTCCGTTCGGAGGACAAAATTCAGCACAGCAATCAATATTTTAAATAATTTAGGAGAGATAATTATGGGAAGACTGTTTGGAACAGACGGTGCAAGAGGTATTGCAAACAAGGAGCTTACCTGTGAGCTTGCGACAAATATCGGCAGGGCGGCGGCGTATGTGCTGACCGAGAAAACCACCGAAAAGCCGAAGGTGCTTATCGGTAAGGACACCCGCGTTTCCTCAAATATGCTTGAAATGGCGCTTGCGGCGGGGCTTTGCTCGGTCGGCGCGGACGTGGTGCTGGTAGGCTTTGTGCCGACCCCTGCTATTGCCTTTTTGGTAAAGGACAGGGAGGCGGACGCGGGAATTATGATTTCCGCTTCCCACAACCCCTGTGAATATAACGGAATTAAAATATTCGATTCCAACGGCTTTAAGCTGCCCGACGCTCTGGAGGAGGAAATCGAGGCGCTGGTGCTTGACGATATGAGCCCTGTCGAGTTCCCTGTGGGGGGAGACGTCGGGAGCGTCTTTATGCGCTACGACTATGTTGATTTGTATATTGACCACCTTGCAGAGTCGGTAAACGCCGACCTTTCGGGGCTTAAAATCGCTATCGACTGCGCGAACGGCTGTGCTTCTTACACCGCCGAAAAGCTCTTTACAAGGCTCGGAGCGGACGTACATATGATGCACGACAGCCCGAACGGCGTTAATATTAATGCAAGATGCGGTTCAACACATATGGACGACCTTATAGATTATGTAAACGGTCACGAGGTTGATTTGGGGCTTGCGTTTGACGGCGACTCCGACCGCTGTCTTGCTGTTGATGAGAACGGCAAGCTTATCGACGGCGACCGTATGATAGCCGTTTTCGCGCTCGATATGAAGAACCGCGGCGTTTTAAAGGACGATACCGCCGTTGTGACGGTTATGACAAATTTAGGCTTTAAGCATTTTGCCGAGCAGAACGGAATAAGGGTGCTTGAAACAAAGGTAGGCGACCGTTATGTGCTTGAGGAAATGGTAAAGCACGGCTATAAAATAGGCGGCGAGCAGTCGGGGCATATTATATTCAGAGACTTTGCGACAACCGGCGACGGTCAGCTTTCGGGCGCAATGCTTGCGGCTATTCTTAAAAAGAGCGGAAAGGCCGCTTCGGAGACGGCTTCGGTTATGACGGTTTTGCCGCAGACCCTTGTTAATATCAAGGCTCCCGCCGAGCTTAAGGCAAAGCTTGACACCGATTCCGATATTATAAACGCTATTGAAAATGTTAAAAAGACCTTAGGCAATCGCGGCAGAATTCTGGTAAGGGCTTCGGGCACCGAGCCGCTTATCCGCGTAATGCTTGAGGGCGAGGACATTGCCGAGATTAAACGCCTTGCAAGGGGCGTTGCGGCGGTTATCGAGGGGAAGGCTTAATGAGAACCGTCACGGGCTTTGACGATTACGAGCTTATAGACGCCGATTCGGGCGAAAGGCTTGAACGCTGGAAAAATATTGTGCTTATCCGTCCCGACCCGCAGATAATATGGTCGGGAAAGCGTGAGGACAGCCGCTGGAAAACCGCGAACGCGGTTTATCACCGTTCGCAGAGCGGCGGCGGGCGCTGGGAGGTATTAAAGCCTGTTCCCGATGTCTGGAGTGTTAATTACGAGGGGCTGACCTTCCGACTGAAACCGATGGGCTTTAAGCACACGGGACTTTTTCCCGAGCAGGCGGTAAACTGGACTTTGGCGAGAGAGCTTATAGAAAAAGAAAACCGACAGCTTGCCGTACTTAACCTTTTCGCTTACACGGGAGCGGCTACCCTTGCCTGCCTAAAGGCGGGGGCTAAGGTCACCCACGTTGACGCCTCAAAGGGTATGGTGCAGTGGGCAAAGGAAAACGCCGCGGCAAGCGATCTTGCAGACGCCCCCGTGCGCTGGCTTGTGGACGACTGCCTAAAGTTTGTAAAGCGGGAAATAAGGCGCGGCAATAAGTATGATGCGGTGATAATGGATCCGCCCTCCTACGGCAGAGGGCCTGACGGCGAGGTATGGAAGCTTGAACAGCAGTTAGCCGAGCTTTTAAGTGAGACGGGAAAGCTTTTATCCGACAACGCGGCGTTTTTCTTCCTTAACTCTTATACAGGCGGGCTTTCGCCGACGATACTAAATTATATGGTACAGCGGTATGTTGTGAAAAACCGAGGCGGTAAGGTTTCGACCGATGAAATAGGGCTTTTGGTTACCGATAAGGGAATAAGCCTGCCCGCGGGCAATACTACGATTTGGACAAGGTAAAATGGACAGCATAATTAGTGTAAAAAACGTAACATACGAATACAAGAACGAAGACGCTTACAGGGGCGAAGAAGCTGTGGTTACCGCCGTTAAGGCATTAAACCTTGAAATCGAGCGCGGCAGTTTTACTGTAATTCTCGGTCACAACGGCTCGGGCAAATCCACCCTTGCAAAGATGTTAAACGGGCTTAATAAGCCCACCTCGGGCGATATTTTTGTGGACGGAATAAACACAAAGGACGAGGACAGGGAAATGGAGGTAAAGCGCAAGGTCGGAATGGTTTTCCAAAACCCCGACAATCAGATAATCGCTTCGATTGTTGAGGAGGACGTGGCTTTCGGCCCCGAAAATTTAGGCGTGCCGCCAAAGGAGATAAAGGAGCGTGTCAATGACGCGCTTAAAGCGGTCGGTATGCTCGAATTTAAAGAGTCTACTCCCCACAGACTTTCGGGCGGGCAGAAGCAGAGAATAGCCATTGCGGGCATTATAGCAATGCAACCGGAATGTCTTGTGCTTGATGAGCCGACCGCTATGTTAGACCCAAAAGGCAGGGCGGAGATAATCGAAACCCTTATTAGACTTAATAAGGAAAAGGGCATTACCGTGGTGCTTATCACCCATTATATGGAGGAGGCGCAGAACGCCGACCGCGTGCTTGTGATGAACGACGGCGAGATTATTGCCGACGATGTCCCCAAGGTGATTTTTTCGGACGTGGAAAGGCTTAAAAGGGTGGGGCTTGACGTTCCGCAGACCGCCGAGCTTTTGTATAATTTAAAGAAAAACGGATTTAACGTGGATACCCACGCGCTTTCAATCAAAGAAGCAGCCGACGAAATAATTAAGGCGCTTCATTCGGAGGAAGAGTAATTTGTCAGTATTAGAGGTAAAAAATCTTACCCACACCTACAGCGGAAATACACCGTTTGTCAATGACGCGGTAAGCGGCGTTAGCTTTGCCGTGGAAAAGGGCGAAATAATAGGTATTATCGGGCATACAGGTTCGGGTAAGTCGACCCTTGTTCAGCACTTAAACGGGCTTTTAAAGCCGACTGACGGCGAAGTTTTCATAGACGGCGGGAATATTTGGGATAACCCAAAGGAGATAAGAAAAATCCGCTCAAAGGTGGGGCTTGTGTTCCAGTATCCCGAATATCAGCTTTTTGAGGAAACTGTATTTGCCGACATCGCCTTCGGCCCTAAAAATATGGGGCTTTCGGGGGAAGAGCTTAAAACAAGGGTGCTTGAAACCTGCAAAATAATAGGAGTAAAGGACGAGTATCTCGAAAAATCCCCCTTCGATTTGTCGGGCGGCGAAAAGCGCAGGGTCGCAATCGCGGGGGTTATGGCTATGAAACCGGAGGTTATCGTCTTTGACGAGCCGACCGCGGGGCTTGACCCCAAGGGCCGAGAAAATGTGATGAGCATTATTGCCGATTACCGAAATGCAACGGGTGCTACCGTAATAATAATCTCCCACAGTATGGAGGATATGGCGCTTATTGCGGACAGGCTTATCGTTATGAACAACGGAAAGCTCGAAATGTTCGATACGACAGAAAACGTCTTTAAAAACGGGGACAGATTAAGGGCTATCGGGCTTAATGTGCCTATAGTGACAAGGGTGTTTGACGAGCTTAAGGCGTCGGGAATACCCGTTCCCGATGACGTGTTTACCGTAAGCCGCGCGGTAGAGGTTTTAAAGCAGATAAAGGCAGGTGGCGGCAATGCTTAGAGATATTACCTTCGGTCAGTATTACGAGAGTCATTCGGTTATACACAAAACCGACCCGCGGGTTAAGATAATACTGCTAATCCTGCTCATAGTTTTTATTTTTCTTGCAAAAAACGGTTTTGCGCTTGGCTTCGCGGTGCTTTCAGTGCTTATAATAATGCTTATTACGAAAATTCCGTTTAAGCTTTACTTAAAAAATATGAAGGCAATTTTGCCCGTGCTTATTTTCACCGCGGTGTTGAATCTTTTTTACGGCGAGAGCGGAAGGGTGCTTGTTTCCTTTTGGAAGCTTCAAATTACTACCGACGGCGTATACCGCGCCGTATTTATGGCGGTAAGGATAACTCTCCTTATATTTATAAGCTCGGCACTTACCTATACCACCACGCCCAACGATTTAACCGACGCGATTGAAAGACTTTTAAGTCCGCTTAAATATGTGGGTCTTAAAAACGCGGTGCACACCCTTGCTATGATGATGACGATAGCCTTAAGGTTTATCCCGACCCTTATTGAGGAAGCCGAAAAGATTATGAACGCCCAGAAGGCAAGGGGCGCCGACCTTGAAAACGGAAAGCTCACCGAACGGGTCAAGGCGCTTATACCTATATTAATACCTCTGCTTATATCCTCTGTAAGGCGGGCGTATGAGCTTGCCGAGGCTATGGAGTGCCGCTGTTATAACGGCGGCGAGGGCAGAACCCGTATGAAACAGCTGCATATGGCGGGGCGCGACTTTTTGGTGCTCGGTGCGGCGGCGGTTATATGCGCGGGAATTATAACCTTAAATATACTTTTTTAAAGGTCGTGTGCCGTAAATGAAAAGGATTTTACTTACAATTTCATACGACGGCACGGCTTATCACGGCTGGCAGGTTCAGCCCAACGGAATTACCGTGCAGGAGACGGTGCAGAACGCGCTTTACCGTCTTTTGGGCGAGAGACCCGCTTTAACGGGCTGCAGCCGCACAGACGCGGGGGTACACGCAAGGGAATTTTGCTGTCATATAGACTGTGACGAAAAATTCCCAGAAAACGCCTTTTTAAGGGGTCTTGACACCCTTTTGCCGCCGGATATTTCGGTTAAGGCGGCAAGGGAAGTACCGCCCGATTTTCACGCGCGGTACAATGCAAAGGGTAAGACCTACGCCTATTATATTTTTAACAGCGAACGGCGCGACCCCTTTTTATCAAGGTACACGTGGCGTATTGAACGAGGGCTTGATTTAGAGCGGATAAACGCCTTCTGTAAGGAAATTATCGGCAGACACGATTTTTACGCCTTTTCCTCCTCGGGCAGAACGGTGGAGGACACCGTAAGAACGGTAAGCGAGTGTTATGCCGTGCGCGAGGGTGACCGAGTGATTTTAAAAATCACCGCCGACGGCTTCCTATATAATATGGTGCGCATTATAGTAGGTACGGCGGTCGCTGTATCTGACGGGAAAATCGAGCCGCAATTTACCAAAGAAATTTTGGCATCAAAAAAACGCGCGCTTGCGGGGCAAACCGCTCCGCCGCAGGGGCTTTTTTTAGAAAAAGTATGGTATTAGGAGAAAGATATGCCTGATTATAAAAAGAAAAAGGTGAATAGGCTTAGAGGCGCGCCTAAACCCAAAAAAACAAAGCGTGTTACACCGCCCGAACCCGACGATATAGTTATGAAAAGCTCCCCCGCAAAAAGGCGGAGCGGACCGCAAAAAACCGAAAAGCCCGTTTCAAATATGCGGGTGGTAAACGGAAAAAAGCTTGAACGGAAAAAAAGGGTGCGGGTTTCTCTTTCCGCTGTTTCGGCGGCGGCGGTCGTACTGCTTGTGCTTCATTTGATTTTGCCCGTCGGTATACTTGAAAATCTGCAAAATCTTACCGCGCTTATAGGCTCTGGAGGCTATCCCGCGGACATAAACAGCACCGAGGTTTTAAACGCCGTTTCGCGCGGAAATTACTATTATGTCCTTACCGATACACGCTTAAACGCCTATTCGGGGGGCGGAAAGGAAATTTATTCCTATTCCCACGGCTTTGAAAATCCCGTGCTTAAAACCTCCAAAACCCGCGCGATGGTATTTTCTCAAGGGGGAAACGAGGCGTTTATATATAACCTCGCCGAGCTTAAAAGCTCTATAACTGCCGAAAAGGAGATAATCACGGCGAATATATCCGATTCGGGCGTTTATGCGCTTGTGACCCGCTCTGATTCATACGCCTCGGCGGTGAGCGTTTACGATAAAAATGATAAGCTTGTGTATGAGTGGTATTCCTCGGAGGATACCGTAAACAATGTGGCAATTTCGCCTAATGGCAAAAAAATAGCCGTTTCCGCCTTTAACGCCTCCTCGGGCGATTACAGCGCAAAGGTATGCGTTTTAAGCTTCGATTCGGCGACCCCCGAATACAGCGAAAGCTATGCGGGTTCTCCGATTTACGGTATAGATTCACGAAACAGCGCGGGCTTTTCGGTTATAACCGAAAATTCGGTTCAGTTTATAGAATGGTCGGACTATAAAAAAACCGAGTACAAAAACGATTACACTATGTCTATGTTCAGGTCGGGCTCGGGCGGCAGCGCAGCGGTTTTTAACCGCTCGAGCGACAGGACTGATAACCGCGTGGCGGTCTTTAATTCAAAGGGAAAGCTTAAAAGCGAATTTGAATTTAAGGGCATTATCGGTGATATTGAAATCCGCAGCGGGCATATTTATTGTATAAGCGACACCTTTGTGTATCTGCTGTCCGAAAACGGAGAGATACTAAGGAAAGCGGAATGCGGTTTCGGAGCGGTCAGAATAAGCGTAACGGGCACAAATTCGGTTGCGGTCGTGACAGACAACCAGATTTACAGAATACAGCTTGAACAGTAGGAGAGAGGAAAAATGAGTATTATTCTTGATTTAATCGTATTGGCAATCATCGTTATAACGGTTTTAATTTCGGCAAAGCGCGGTTTTGTGAGAACTGCGGTTGAATTGGTCGGATTTATCGCCGCTGTTTTCATTTCGTTTACAATCAGTACACCACTTGCTAATACTACATATGATAAAATAATTGAGCCGTCTATTCTTTCCACGGTTACCTCCGCGGCAAATACCGTGGCGGACGATTCAGCTGCTGCGGCGGTTGACGGGATATGGAACAGGATGCCTGATTGGTTGAAAATCGGAGTCGAAAGGGCGGGGATTTCAAAGGAAAGCCTTGACGGAAGTATTACCGATAATATAGACAACGGTATTCAGTCGGCGGCAGAATCAGCCTCGCAAAATGTTATAAAACCCGCGGTTACAAATACTCTTGCCCTTGTTTATCAGGTGATTTCGCTTATAATTTTGCTTGTTGCGGTAAAGCCGCTTGCAAGGCTTATAAACAAGCTTTTCTCTTTCAGCATAATCGGAACGGCAAACCGTGTTTTAGGAGGAGTTGTCGGTCTTCCCAAGGGAATAATATATGCTATCGCCTTTTGCCTTGTGATAACGCTGATAGTATCCTTTACACAGAACGGATTTTTGATATTCACGGGTGAGGCAATGGAAAAATCCCTTTTCTTTTCATTTGTTAATTCGCTTAGATTGATTTAAGCGTTTTTTGTGCTCCGCTCAGGCGGGGCGACCCTTTAAAGATTTTAGAACGGAGACAGATATGAAACTTTGCTCAAAATGTAAAAAGCGTCCTGCGGTGGTTTTTCTGTCGGACGCTATGAACCCGAACGCCGAGCCAAACGGGCTTTGCCTTGTCTGTGCTAAGGAATTAGGCATAAAGCCTATTGACGATATGCTTAAAAAGATGAACATTTCCGATGAGGATATCGAGCAGATGAGCGACTCTTTTTTGGATTTAATGTCGCCCTATGAGGGAGAGGAGCCTGATGACGCGGAGCTTAACGACGATACCTTCGACTTAGGCACTGCTCCCGCAATACCTATGTTTAACAAGCTTTTCAGCAGTCTTACGGGCGGAACGGAAACCGAAAAGGAAAAGAAATCCGACGTTAAGGACGGCGGGGATAAAAAGCAGAAGAAAAAGCGCCGCCGTTTTATGGAGCAGTACTGCACAAACCTTACGGATAAGGCAAGGGCGGGGCAGATTGACGTTATAATCGGCAGGGATAAGGAGCTTTACAGAACGATACAGATTTTGTCCCGCCGCACCAAAAACAACCCCTGCCTTATAGGCGAGCCGGGAGTCGGCAAAACCGCGATTGCGGAGGGGCTTGCCCTAAAAATAGCAAACGGCGACGCGCCCGCCAGACTGCTTGACAAGGAAATTTATCTTCTTGACCTCACGGGGCTTGTGGCGGGAACCCAGTTCCGCGGTCAGTTTGAAAGCCGCGTTAAGGGTCTTGTCGAGGAGGTCAAGAGCGCGGGAAATATAATTCTGTTTATCGACGAAATTCATAACCTTGTGGGTGCGGGCGACTCCGCGGAGGGGTCTATGAACGCGGCGAATATATTAAAGCCCGCCCTTTCAAGAGGCGAAATTCAGGTTATAGGCGCTACCACCTTTAAGGAGTACCGCAAGTATATCGAAAAGGACGCGGCGCTTGAACGCCGTTTCCAGCCTGTAACGGTGGAGGAGCCGTCGCTTGCCGAGGCAGAAGAGGTGCTTATGGGCGTTAAGGGCTATTATGAGGGTTTCCACGGCGTTACCGTGCCCGACAGTATAGTCAAAAAGGCGGTTTTGCTCTCTGAGCGGTATGTCACCGACCGTTATCTGCCCGATAAGGCTATCGACCTCTTAGACGAGGCGTGCGCCTGTGCAAGCCTTGCAAACAAGGCGGTTGACGAGCTTTACACGGCAAATAAAAAGATTGCCGAGTATTCCGTTGAACTTGAAAACCTTGAAAGCGAGGTGGAAAACCCCGATTACGAGAAGCAGGCAATGGTCAAGGCGGAGCTTGAAAAATACAAGAATATCGCCGCGGGGCTGTACGAGCCCGCCTCGCACAACACCGTAACCGACGCGGATATTGCAAAGGTTATCGAGCTTTGGACGGGTATTCCCGCCTCAAAGGTGCAGGAAAGCGACCTTAAAAAGTTAGCGGGTCTTGAAGACGCGCTTAATAAGCGGATAATAGGGCAGGAGGAGGCAACGCGGCTTGTCGCGGCGGCGGTCAAGCGCTCAAGGGTGCATACAAGCAATCTTCACCGTCCCGCCTCCTTTATATTCGTAGGACCTACGGGTGTGGGTAAAACCGCCCTTGTAAAGGTTCTGTCCGAACAGCTTTTCGACACCCCCGAAACCCTTATCCGACTTGATATGTCGGAATTTATGGAGAAACACTCGGTTTCCCGAATAATCGGCGCGCCTCCCGGATATGTCGGCTATGACGAGGCGGGTCAGCTTACCGAAAAGGTGCGCCGAAAGCCCTATTCGGTCGTGCTGTTTGACGAGATTGAAAAGGCTCACCCAGATGTTTTAAATGTGCTTTTACAGATTTTGGACGACGGCAGAATCACCGATGCGCAGGGAAGAACGGTTAATTTTGAAAACACGATTATCGTTATGACCTCGAACGCTGGAAGCGAAAAGGCGGAAAATCTCTTGGGCTTCGGAAGAACCGCCGCGGACGCCTCAAAGGAAAAGGCGCTTAAGGCGCTTGAGGGCTTCTTAAGACCTGAATTTATCGCCCGCGTGGACGAAATTGTAGTGTTCAGCCCTCTCTCGGCGGAGTCGCTTTCAAAAATCGCGGCTATAATGCTTGACGAGCTTAAGGATTCGCTTAAAGAAAGGCTTATCGATTTCTCTTACGATGAAAGCGTTTGCAGATATCTCGCCGATAAATGCGGCGGCGGCAAGCGGGGAGCAAGGGAGCTTCGCAATGTTATCCGCCGTGAGATTGAAAATAAGGCGGTAGATATTATCGTTGAAAAGGGCGAGGGCAACTTAAAACGGCTTTCGGTTACCGCGGATTCCGAAA
>CABVAD010000019.1 GCA_902496265.1 uncultured Oscillospiraceae bacterium | reverse complement strand
ATTGTATTAGTTAATTAATACACTAAGAAAGTGAGGCGATAAAATGTCTTGGAGCTTTTCAAACGACAAACCGATTTTTCAGCAGTTAGTCGATATTATCACGCTTAAGATAATAAGCGGGGAATACCCGACAGGAAGTAAGCTTGACGCGGTGCGCGAGCTTGCGGTGACCGCGGGGGTAAATCCCAACACAATGCAAAGGGCGCTTGCCGAAATCGAAACCACGGGGCTTATCTTTACAAAGCGGGGAGACGGGCGGTATGTCACCGAGGACGAGGACAAAATAAACGCGTCGAAAAACGCTTATGTTACCGAAAGGGTACGCCTGTTTATCGAATCGGTTAAAGCGCTGGGGCTTAATGATGAGGAGATTTTAAACGCGGTGAATAAAGAATTAAGGGGGCAAATTTAATGGATAATATTTTAGAATGTGTAAATCTTTCAAAGATTTACAAAAACGCGATTGCGCTGTCAGGCGTTAATCTGCAGATCAAAAAGGGAAGAATCGTAGGGCTTTTAGGACCTAACGGCAGCGGAAAAACCACCCTTATAAAGCTTGCTAACGGTCTGCTCACTCCCACAATGGGTGAAATTCTTATAGACGGCAAGCCGATAGGGGTTGAGACTAAAAAGATAGTCTCCTACCTGCCCGACCACAATTTTTTGACTGGGTGGATGACGGTTAATCAGATGATTGAGTATTTTTCGGATTTTTACAGCGATTTTAATCGTGACAGAGCCGATAAAATGCTTAAAAATTTGGGAATTGACCGCACAAAGAAGATTAAAACCCTTTCAAAGGGAACGCAGGAAAAGGTGGCGCTTATCCTTGTGATGAGTAGGGAGGCGGAGCTGTACCTCCTTGACGAGCCGATTGCGGGTGTTGACCCCGCGACCCGCGATTATATTTTGCGTACAATTATCACCAATTACAACGAAAACGCGACGATAATTATTTCAACCCACTTGATTTCTGACGTAGAGCAGATTTTAAGCGATGTAATTTTTATCAATCACGGCGATATTGTGCTGTGCGATACGGTTGATAACATACGCCAGCGCGAGGGTAAGAACGTTGACGAGCTGTTCAGGGAGGTATTCAGATGCTAAAGAAGCTTTACAAACATGAATTTCATTCGCTTTTCAGGAATCTTTTGCCTATTTGGGCGGCGCTTATCGGCTTTGCGGCGCTGTCCCGCCTTACATTTTTACTGGATTTCGATAATTACGTTCTGAATATGGCAAGAGGACTCAGCGTGACCGCATATGTGCTCGGAATTTTCGCTGTATTTATTGTAGGTCTTGTAATCGTGGTAATGCGGTTTTATAAAAATCTACTGACCCACGAGGGGTATCTTACCTTTACCTTGCCCTTTACGCCGACACAGCATATCGTCTGCAAGCTTATTTGCGGTGCTGTTGTGATGATAATTGATTTTATTGTTGTTATCTGCTCGCTTCTTATATTAGGCGCGGGAACGGAAATATTAGGCGAAATATTAGGGGATATAAAAATAGCTCTTACCGCTTTGCCTGAGTATCTTTCCGCAGGACAGATAGCTTTAATTTCTTCGGAAATAGTCCTGCTTTTGCTCTTGTCGCCCTTCCAGTCGCTTCTTATGTTTTACGCGGCCATGGCGCTCGGACAGCAGTTTAAAAACAAGGTCGGCGGCGCGGCAATAGCCTACATCTGCCTTTATGCCGCGGTTCAGGTAATTGAGACGCTTATTATGGTACCCATCTCTTTTGCCACAGCGGGAAGTATGGACGAGTTTGATAATCTCATAAACAATTCGGTTATGTATTTAGGATTGTTTTTTGCGTTTTTAATTGTTCTGTCGGCGGCGCTTTCGGCGGTATACTTTGTAATTACACGTCATTTCCTTACCAAAAAGCTTAATCTCGAATAACTGTTTAAGGGCTGTTTATCTTGCCTCCCTTTTGTGATAAGGGAGGCTTTTTTCATTGAAAATATTAACAAAATGTAAAAGGTCAGGAAAAGTCAAAGAATTTTTGAAAAAAGTATTGACTTTTGGAATTTTGTGCATATAATAATAATCGTTGGCACTCAAACCTTGAGAGTGCTAAAAGCATAAAACGAGAGGTGAAACCCGATGGAGCTGTCACCGAGGAAACAGGCGGTTTTGGCAGCGGTCACAAAGGCTTATATAGAGACAGGCGAGCCGATCGGCTCAAAGTCGCTGACCTTAATCCTTAAAAACGCTCCGTCCTCCGCCACAATCAGAAGCGAGATGAACGAGCTTTGCGAGCTGGGGCTGCTCACACAGCCGCACACCTCCGCCGGCAGAGTACCGACAAGCCGCGGCTTTAAGCTTTATGTAGATACCCTGATGTTGCCCGATAAAATATCGGAAAGCGACAAGGCTTTCATTGACAGGGGGCTTAAAAATCTTCACGCCGCGCCCGAAAAAATTCCGCAGACGGCGGGTGAGCTTTTGTCAAGTCTTACGGGTCTTCCCGCAGTGACCTGCTTTCAGGCAGAGCAAAGTCCCGTAATAAGGCGTGCTGAGCTTGTAAGGATAAGCCGCAATTCGGTTTTGCTGTGGCTCTTGACCGCGGACGGCAGGGCGCGAAG
This sequence comes from uncultured Oscillospiraceae bacterium, assembly GCA_902496265.1. Taxonomy (GTDB): domain Bacteria; phylum Bacillota; class Clostridia; order Oscillospirales; family Acutalibacteraceae; genus UBA737. The sequence goes on along the minus strand of CABVAD010000019.1, from coordinate 8,184 downwards.
CCGTATCTTCCGCACGGGCGGCGTTTACACCCCGGAGCTTGATTTGAAATTTTCCGAGCTTGTTTCAAAAAAGGTGAGGGGCAAACCCGTAAGCGAGCTTACAAAGGCGTATATGCAAAGCGTTACGGCGGCGGGTTCGCTTGACTTAGCTCCCGTTATTTCGGCGCTTTTTGAAATGGCGCAGGGAATAGAGGAATCTGATGTAAACCTTTCGGGCGAAGCGGCGCTTTACAGTATTTGCGAAAGCGAAACGGCGGCGCGGAAAATTCTTTCCCTTGTAAGCCTTAAAGAGCCGATACTATCGGTTATAGACCGCATAAGCGGCAAGGCGGGGGTTGTTTTCGGCGGCGAAACGGGCTTTAAGGAGCTTTGGGGCGACACCGTAATCGCCGCGAAATACAGCGTAAAGGATAAGTACAGGGGAGCGATAGGACTTATAGGGCCTAACAGGATTTCATACGACAGGCTTATACCTGTTGTTGAATATACAGCATCACGGCTTTCGGACATTATGACCGAGGCGGGGAAGGATATGGAGGAATGAGACGAGTGGCAGAGGAAACCAAAATTACGGAGAACGAAGCCGAGGAGACCGAAACAAATTCGGAAAAACCGCAGGAAAAAACGGCTAAAAAAGAAAAGAAATCCAAGAAGGATTCCGAAATCGAAAAGCTTAAGGCGGAGCTGGATAAGAAAAATGACATTCTGCTTCGCACGGCGGCGGAGTTCGACAATTACAAAAAACGCACCGAGCGCGAAAAGTCGGGTGTTGCGGAGTACGCGAGAGCGGGAATAATAAAACAGCTTTTGCCGATACTTGACAACATAGACCGAGCGGCGTCAGCGGACAGGGAAAGCCCCGATTACATTAAGGGAATCGAGCTTATAGTAAAGCAGTTTGAGGGACTTTCCGAAAAATTAGGCATTGAGGAAATCGCAAAACAGGGCGATACATTTGACCCGAATCTTCACGAGGCGGTAATGCATATCGAGGACGAAAGTTTGGGTGAAAATGTAATCGCAGAGGTTCTGCAAAAGGGCTACAAGACGGGCGACACGATAATTCGGCACGCAATGGTTAAAGTAGCCAACTAAATTTAAAAACAATCATTTTTGGAGGAATTTATTATGGGAAAAATTATAGGTATTGACTTAGGTACAACAAATTCTTGCGTTGCGGTTATGGAGGGCGGCGAGCCTGTGGTTATCGCCAACGCGGAGGGCGCGAGAACTACTCCGTCGGTAGTTGCTTTTTCAAAGACGGGCGAAAGAATGGTAGGTCAGGTTGCAAAGCGTCAGGCTATCACCAACCCCGACCGCACAATTAGCTCCATTAAGCGTGAAATGGGTACTGCCCACACGGTTGAAATTGACGGCAAAAAGTACACCCCGCAGGAAATTTCGGCAATTATTCTTCAAAAGCTTAAGGCGGACGCCGAGGCTTATCTCGGTCAGACCGTTTCCGAGGCGGTTATCACCGTTCCCGCTTACTTTACCGACGCACAGCGTCAGGCAACCAAGGACGCGGGCAAAATCGCGGGTCTTGAGGTTAAGCGTATTATAAACGAGCCTACCGCCGCGGCGCTTGCCTACAGCATCGATAAGGAAGACGACCAGAAGGTTATGGTATATGACTTAGGCGGCGGTACATTCGATGTATCTATCATCGAAATGGGCGACGGCGTTCAGGAGGTTTTGGCTACCGCCGGTAACAACCGACTCGGCGGCGATGACTTCGACAAGCGTATAATGGATTACATTGTAAACACCTTTAAGGCGGAGCAGGGAATCGACCTTTCGGGCGATAAGATGGCTATGCAGAGAATTAAGGAAGCGGCTGAAAAGGCTAAAATAGACCTTTCGGGAATGACCACAGCCGACATCAACCTGCCCTTTATCACCGCTGATTCAACAGGTCCTAAGCACTTTGAAACCACCCTTACAAGGGCAAAGTTCAACGAGCTTACCGCAGACCTTGTCGACGCTACTATGGGTCCTGTCCGTCAGGCTTTGTCCGATTCGGGACTTAACAAGAGCGATATTAACAAGGTGCTTATGGTAGGCGGTTCTTCGAGAATCCCCGCTGTTCAGGAGGCAATCAAGAACTTTATGGGCAAGGAGCCCTTCAAGGGCATCAACCCCGACGAGTGCGTTGCTATCGGCGCGTCCTTACAGGCGGGCGTTTTAGGCGGCGACGTTAAGGGACTTCTGTTGCTTGATGTTACTCCGCTTTCACTCGGTATCGAGACTATGGGCGGCGTTTCCACAAAGGTAATAGACCGCAACACCACTATCCCCGCAAAGAAGAGCCAGATTTTCTCTACCGCGGCGGACGGTCAGACCTCGGTTGAGGTACACGTTTTACAGGGCGAGCGCGAGTTTGCAAAGGACAATAAGACCTTAGGTGTATTCCACCTTGACGGAATTGCTCCCGCTCCGCGCGGAATCCCCCAGATTGAGGTTACCTTTGATATAGACGCGAACGGCATTGTTCACGTTTCGGCGAAGGATTTAGGCACAGGCAAGGAGAACAACATCACCATCACCTCCAACACCAATATGTCCAAGGAGGATATTGATAAGGCGGTTAAGGAGGCGGAGCAGTATGCCGCGGAGGATAAGAAACGCCGTGAATCGGTTGATATCCGCAATAATGCAGACCAGATGATTTATCAGACCGAAAAGACCGTAAACGAGTTCGGTGATAAGCTTTCGGAAGACGAAAAGTCCAAGATTAATACAGCTAAAGAAGCCCTTAAGGAAGCCTTAAAGGGCGAGGATATCGACGCTATTAAGGCTAAACAGGAGGAGTTGCAGAAGGAGCTTTTCGCGGTAAGCGAGAAGGTTTATAAGGCGGCTAACCCGCAGGGTGACCCGAACGCTCAGGCGGGCGGAGCACAGCAGGGCGGAGACCCGAATGTTTATGAGGCTGACTACACCGACGTTGACGACAGCAATAAACAGTAATTATTAAATTTTAGCAGGGCGGGGGCGAGGTCTCCCGCCCAAGGCTGATATAACATATTTGTAGGAGAAATTGCTTTGGCTGAGGATAAAAGAGATTATTACGAGGTCTTGGGTGTTGACAAGTCGGTGTCGGACGACGACCTCAAAAAAGCATACCGCAAGGCGGCAAAAAAATACCACCCCGATTTAAACCCCGGCGACAAGGAAGCCGAGAAAAAGTTTAAAGAGGTAAACGAGGCGTACGAGGTGCTTTCGGACAAGGAAAAGCGCGCTCGCTACGACCAGTTCGGTCACGCCGGGGTGGATCCTAACTTCGGCGCGGGCGGTGGCGGCTACGGCGGATTCACGGGCGATTTCGGGGATTTGGGTGATATATTCAACTCCTTCTTCGGCGGCGGCTTCGGGGGCAGAAGTGCTAACCCGAATGCTCCGAGACGCGGAAACGACGCGGCGGCAACCGTCAATCTTTCCTTTGAGGAAGCGGCTAAGGGTTGCAAAAAGACCGTTAAGGTCACAAAAATTGAAAATTGTAAGGAATGCGGCGGCAGCGGTGCCGAAAAGGGCACAAGTCCTAAAACCTGCCCTGTATGCCACGGCACGGGTCAGGTATCCGCTACGCAGCGTACCCCCTTCGGCGTTATGCAGACCCAGCAGGTCTGCAACAACTGCCACGGCAGCGGTAAAATAATTGATAAGCCGTGTCATACCTGCGCGGGTAAAGGCAGAATACGCCACACCGTTGAGCAGAGTGTTGATATTCCCGCGGGAATTGATGACGGACAGGTTATTAATCTGCGCGGCGGCGGGGACGCGGGAGCAAACGGCGGCCCGTCAGGCGACCTCAGAATAAACGTAAATGTCCGTCCGCACCCGATTTTTGAACGCAGGGGCTATGATGTTTACTGCGAAATTCCGATTACCTTTACTCAGGCGGCTTTGGGTGATGAAATAGTCGTTCCCACCCTTGACGGCAAGGTGAAGTTCACAATTCACGAGGGAACACAGCCCGGCGATGAATTTAAGCTGCGCGGAAAGGGTATACAACGCCTTAATTATTCAGGCAAGGGCGACGAGTACGTTAAAATCGTTGTCGAAGTGCCTAAGGAGCTGTCAAAGGCGCAAAAGGATAAGCTTAAAGAGTTCGACCGAGTGACAGATGATAAAAATTATAAAAAGCGCAAAAGCTTTTCGGATAAAATCAAAGACTTTTTCGGCGACTGAAATATAAATCCCCGATAAGGAAATTCTCCTTGTCGGGGATTGTTTCACAACGGCGTATATTTTGCAAGCCGATTGTTGACTATTATACCTGTATGTGTTAAGATATGAGCATAATAATATTTGTGTTATGGGGATTATAATGAAACGTTTAATGATTGTAGTTCCGTGCTTCAACGAGGAAGAGGTATTTCCCTCCAGCTCAGAGCGGCTTATTGCCGTTATTGAGGACTTAATAAATAAAGAAAAGATAAGCGCCGACAGCGGCATACTTTTTGTTAACGACGGCAGCCGCGACCGCACCTGGGAGCTGATAAGTGAGGCTTTCAAATCGAGCAAATATGTTTACGGGCTTAATTTAGCGGGAAATGTCGGGCATCAGAACGCCCTGCTTGCGGGACTTAATACAGTTAAGGATATTTGCGATATTTCCGTAAGCATAGACGCCGATTTGCAGGACGATGTCGCTGTTATCGAAGAAATGATTGACAAATATTACGCGGGAGCTGATATTGTTTACGGCGTGCGAAGCGAGCGCAAGACCGATTCATTATTTAAGCGTTTTACCGCCCAGTCGTTTTATAAATTTATGGCGGCTATGGGGGTTAAATCGGTGTATAATCACGCGGATTTCCGCCTTATGAGTGCGCGGGCGATGCAGACGCTCTCTGACTATAAGGAACGTAATCTTTTTCTGCGCGGTATTGTTCCTTTGCTCGGTTACAAGACCGACTGCGTTTATTACGCGCGAAAGGAACGCACGGCGGGAGAAAGCAAATATCCGCTGAAAAAGATGCTTTCCTTCGCCTTAGACGGAATTACATCGTTTAGTATAAAGCCTATTACAATGGTTGCTCTGCTCGGTGCAATTATTATTGCCTGTACTGTTATTGCCTTTATTTACACCCTGATTTCCTATTTTTTGGGGCATACCGTTCCGGGTTGGTCCTCGCTTATGATTTCCATATGGTTTTTAGGCGGCGTTCAGCTCTTTTCCGTCGGAATTGTAGGGCAGTATGTCGGCAAAGCCTATATTGAAACCAAGGAGCGTCCGCGCTATAATATAGAGGAATTTTTAGACCACGGAAAAGATTAAGGAGCTGTTTTATAAACACAGGGAAATGATTTTGTACCTGTTTTGAAGCAAAAAGACACATAATTCGTTATAAAATATCCCCGCGAACCGAACGGTTTGCGGGGACAACTTTTTTAATTTCAATTAATCGCGCTTTTTAAAGCCGCGGCGGTCTCTGCCGCCGTTTCCGTCGCGTCTTGCGGGGCGGGGCTGGGGCACGTCGTCAGCGTCAGGCTCGACAACCGCGCCGTTTACCTCAACAAGCGCGTCCCTGCGGGAAAGATTGATTCTGCCCTGATCGTCAATCTCTGTCACCTTAACGATAACCTGATCTCCTACGTTTACAACGTCCTCAACCTTTTCGACGCGCTTAACGTCAAGCTTTGAAATGTGGACAAGCCCCTCTTTTCCGGGGGCAATTTCCACAAAAGCGCCGAAGGTCATAAGTCTTGTTACCCTGCCGCTGTAAATGCCGCCGATTTCGGGGTCGTTGGCGATAAGCTCAACAATCGAGATTGCCTGCTTAGCCTTTTCAATATCAAGACCCGAAACATAAACGTGACCGTCTTCCTCAATATTGATTGTGCAGTCGCACTGCTCCTGAATGGACTGAATAACCTTGCCCTGCTTACCGATAACGTCGCCTATCTTATCGGGGCTTATCTGCGTAGTTACCATCTTGGGAGCGTACTTTGAAAGCTCAGCACGGGGCTCGGGAATACACTTAAGCATTATCTCGTCAAGAATGTAATCACGCGCCTTGTGGGTCTTTGCAAAGGCTTCCTTGATGATTTCGGGTGTCAGACCGTGAACCTTTAAGTCCATCTGAATTGCGGTGATACCTTTATGAGTTCCCGCAACCTTAAAGTCCATATCGCCGTAGAAATCCTCAAGACCCTGAATATCAACCATTGTCATAAAGTCGCCGTAAACACCGTCGTCCCCTGTGATGAGTCCGCAGGAGATACCCGCAACGGGAGCTTTAATCGGAACGCCCGCAGCCATAAGGGCTAAGGTAGAACCGCAGATTGAGCCCTGCGAGGTGGAACCGTTAGAGGAAAGCACCTCAGATACAACGCGGATAGCGTAGGGGAACTCATCAACGCTCGGAATAACAGGGACAAGAGCCTTTTCGGCAAGCGCGCCGTGACCTATTTCGCGGCGGCCCGGACCTCTTGACGGCTTTGTTTCGCCGACGGAATATGAGGGGAAATTGTAGTGGTGAATATATCTCTTGGAAACCTCTTCGTCGAGTCCGTCTAACTTCTGCGCGTCGCTTACGGGGGCTAAGGTCGCAACCGAAAGAACCTGAGTCTGTCCTCTTGTGAACATACCCGAGCCGTGAACGCGGGGGAGAAGGTCAACCTGAGCGTTTAAGGGGCGGATTTCATCAATCCCTCTGCCGTCAACGCGCTTTTTCTCATTCTTGAGCCAATCTCTTACAACGTGCTTCTGAACAAGGTACATAATCTCCTCGATTTTAGTTTCGCAGCCCTCGAACTTCTCGTCAAACTTTTCGTGAACAGCGTTGTAAATCGGGAGGAGTGCCGCGTCGCGGACTGTCTTATCGTCGGTATCGAGCGCCTTTTTAACATCCTCAATGCAAAAGTCTTCAATTTCCTTAAAGATTTCGGGGTCGGGATCGTTGGACTCAAATTGGAACTTCGGCTTGCCGATTTCGGCAACTATTCCGTTGATAAACTTAACGATTTCCTTGTTAGCCTCGTGACCCGCCATAATGCAGTCGAACATAAGCTCGTCCGAAATTTCGTTAGCACCCGCCTCGATCATCGCGACCAAATCCTCGGTGGAGGAAACGGTCAGGTTAAGGTCGGACTTTGCACGCTGTTCCAAATCGGGGTTGATGATGATTTCGCCGTCGACAAGACCGACGTTAACGCTCGAAATAGGTCCTGCCCACGGAACATCCGAAATTGCGATAGCCGCGGAAACGCCGATAGCGGCGGCAACCTCGGGCGAGCAGTCGGGGTCAACCGACATAACCGTGGCTACAACCGAGCAGTCATTGCGCATATCCTTGGGGAAAAGCGGGCGGATAGGACGGTCAATACAGCGGGAGGCGAGTATTGCCTTTTCGCTGGCTCTTCCCTCGCGCCTTGTGAAGGAACCGGGAAGACGTCCGACAGCGTACATTTTCTCCTCATAGTCAACCGAAAGCGGGAAGAAGTCAACCCCCTCGCGCGGCTTTGCGGAGGCGGTAACGGTGCAGAGCACCTTTGTTTCGCCGTAGGTCGCCATAACGGCGGCGTTGGCTAACTGCGCCATCATACCCGTTTCAAGCTTTAGAGGTCTGCCCGCAAGGGTGGTTTCATAAACCTTGTAGTTTTCAAACATACTTAAAAATCTCCTTATAGTATTTTTTGCAAGAGATTTTCGGTTAGCAATAAATCCAATGCCCGAGCCTTCGGACCCTCGATTTACCGCTAAACTGCGAAAATCCCTTTTTTTACGGCGGCATCAAACAGCGTGCGCCTGATTCTGCCGTTTTTACAATAAGGCAGACCGAATAAAAGCTCCGGTCTGCCTTTAGTGTACGGATTACTTACGGATGCCGAGCTTTTTAATGATTGCACGGTATCTTTCAATATCGTTTTTCTGCAGGTAAGCAAGAAGGTTTCTTCTGTGACCTACCATTTTGAGAAGACCGCGATAGGAATGGCGATCCTTCGGATGAACCTTTAAGTGAGCGTTAAGCTCGTTGATTCTGGTGGTGAGAAGAGCAATCTGCACCTCGGGAGAACCTGTGTCACCCTCGTGAATTGCATAGTCCTTCATAATCTGCTGCTTCAATTCCTTAGTCATTTTTTTCACTCCTTTAAAATCTTATCCGTCAACCAAGCGAAAGGCCGAAGTGACTCCCGGAAAAGGGCGGACGCCAAAGGCTTAGTACACGGTAGCTTTAA
>CABVAD010000018.1 GCA_902496265.1 uncultured Oscillospiraceae bacterium | reverse complement strand
AAAAAAAGCAAAAGCTTTTAGATTAAACGGAGGAATAAATATGGCAAGATTTACTTTGCCGAGAGATGTGTATTTCGGCGAAAACGCAATGGAAAACCTTAAGAATCTCAAGGGCAAAAAGGCAATTGTAGTTGTCGGCGGCGGCTCTATGAAGCGTTTCGGCTTTCTTGACAGGGCTGTAGGCTACCTCAAAGAGGCAGGTATGGAGGTTGAGCTTTTCGAGGGTGTTGAGCCCGATCCGTCGGTTGAGACCGTTATGCGCGGCGCTGAAGCTATGCGCAAATTCGAGCCTGACTGGATTGTAGCTATCGGCGGCGGCTCTCCTATTGACGCGGCTAAGGCTATGTGGGCGTTCTATGAGTATCCCGATGTCACCTTCGAGTCTCTCTGCATTCCCTTTAATTTCCCCGAGCTTCGCACTAAGGCTAAGTTCTGCGCTATCTCATCCACTTCGGGCACAGCTACCGAGGTTACCGCTTTCTCTGTAATCACCGATTACTCAAAGGGTATTAAATATCCGCTTGCGGACTTCAACATCACCCCCGATGTTGCAATAGTTGACCCCGAGCTTGCACAGACTATGCCCGCTAAGCTTGTAGCCCACACAGGTATGGACGCTCTTACCCACGCTGTTGAGGCTTACGTTTCGACCGTTGCTAATTCTTATACCGACGCGCTTGCTATGAAGGCAATCGAAATGGTTACCGCCTATCTTCCCTCTTCTTACAAGGGAAATAAGGAGTCCCGCGCGCAGATGCACGATGCTCAGTGCCTTGCGGGTATGGCGTTCTCCAACGCTCTGCTCGGAATAGTTCACTCTATGGCTCATAAAACGGGAGCGGCGTTCCACGAGGGCGCTATGGCTGATCAGCACCTTCCGCACGGCTGTGCAAACGCTATCTATCTGCCCTATGTAATCAAGTACAACGCTCACGATCAGAGAGCCGCCGAAAGATATGCCGACATTGCGAGAATGTTAGGTCTTAGCGGTAACAGCAACAAGGCTCTTATCGAGAATCTATGCGCTCTTATCGACGGAATGAACGATAAACTTAACATTCCCCACACCTTAAAGGAATTCGGCGTTGACGAGGCTGAATTTAACGCAAAGGTTGACGAGATTGCCGCTAACGCCGTAGGCGACGCCTGCACCGGCTCTAACCCCCGCGCTATCGACCCCGAGACTATGGCACGTCTCTTTAAGTGCACATATTACGGCACAGAGGTTGACTTTTAAAGTATTATGAGTTAAAATATAATCAGCGCCTTCTTGAAAGGGAGACGCTGATTTAAATTGTAATAAGGACTGTGAAGATTTATGTTTAAGATCGTAAACAAAAAAATTCTCAATCCCACCGTTACTATGATGGATATTGAAGCTCCGCTTGTTGCCAAAAAGGCACAGGCGGGTCAGTTCATCATCCTGCGTACCGACGAGGAAGGCGAGCGTATTCCGCTTACCGTTGCAGGCTGTGACAGGGAAAAGGGAACAGTAAAAATCATTTTCCAGATTGTAGGCGCTACCACCGAAAAGCTTAACCACAAGGAGGTAGGCGACTGTCTTACCGATTTTGCAGGCCCTCTAGGCCGGCCTACCGAAACCGAGGGATTGCGCAAGGTTTGCGTTGTCGGCGGCGGCGTCGGCTGCGCTATCGCTCTGCCTGTGGCACAGAAGCTCCACGAGCAGGGCTGTGAGGTTCACTCCATTATCGGCTTCCGCAACAAGGATCTTCTTATTCTTGAGGACGAGTTTGCCGCCTGCTCGGATAAGCTTACAATTATGACCGACGACGGTTCGTACGGAAGAAAGGGCGTTGTTACCGTTCCGCTTAAGGAAGCTATCGAGGCGGGCGAGAACTACGACGAGGTTATCACAATAGGTCCGCTTATTATGATGAAATTCGTTGTCGGCGTTACAAAGCCCGCAGGCGTTAAAACGGTTGTTTCTATGAACCCGATTATGATTGACGGCACGGGAATGTGCGGCGGCTGCCGCCTTACCGTCGGCGGAAAGACTATGTTCGCCTGCGTTGACGGTCCTGACTTTGACGGATTTGAGGTTGATTTTGACGAGGCTATGAAGCGCGGCGCTATGTACCGTGACTTTGAGCGCCACTCTTATGAGGAGACCTGCAATCTGTTTAAAAAGGAGGTACAGTAATGGCTGCTAATATGAGTCTTAAAAAGAACGAAATGCCCGTTCAGGATCCTAATGTCCGCAATCACAATTTTTCCGAGGTTGCTTTGGGCTACAGCGAGGAAACCGCCCTTGACGAGGCTATGCGCTGTCTTAACTGCAAAAATATGCCCTGCGTTTCGGGCTGTCCAGTTAATATACATATCCCCGCATTTATCGAGAAGATAAAGGAGGGCGATTTTGAGGGCGCTTATCAGGTGATTTCGCAGTCTTCAAGTCTTCCCGCGGTCTGCGGACGCGTTTGCCCGCAGGAGACCCAGTGTGAATCAAAGTGCGTTCGCGGAATTAAGGGCGAGCCCGTCGGCATCGGCAGACTTGAGCGCTTTGTAGCCGACTGGCACAACGCACACGACACGGGAAATATTGAAGTGCCCGTTTCCAACGGTCATAAGGTAGCTGTTGTAGGCTCGGGTCCTTCGGGACTTACCTGCGCGGGCGACCTTGCAAAGAAGGGTTATAAGGTCTCTGTTTTCGAGGCTCTGCACACTGCGGGCGGCGTGCTTGTTTACGGAATCCCCGAGTTCCGTCTTCCTAAGAAAATTGTTCAGAAAGAGGTTGACGGGCTTAAGAAGTTAGGTGTTGAGATTGATACCGACGTTATTATCGGTAAGACCGTCACGGTTGACGAGCTCTTCCAAATGGGCTTTGAGGCTGTGTTTATCGGCTCGGGCGCGGGACTTCCGAGATTTATGGGTATCGAGGGCGAGGCGCTTTGCGGCGTTTACTCCGCAAACGAGTTCTTAACCCGTAACAACCTTATGAAGTCATACAATGAGGAAAGCGCAACCCCCGTTATGCACGCTAAAAAGACGGTGGTTGTCGGCGGAGGAAACGTTGCAATGGACGCGGCGAGAACCGCCAAGCGTTTGGGTGCGGACGTTACTGTTGTTTACCGCCGCACCGAAAAGGAATTGCCTGCCCGCCGCGAAGAGGTCGAGCATGCAATGGAGGAGGGAATCGTATTCAAGTTCCTTACCAATCCGATTAAGATTAACGGCGAAGACGGTTGGGTTAAGAGCGTTCGCTGTCAGGAAATGAAGCTTTCCGAGCCTGACGAGTCGGGCCGTGCCCGTCCTATTCCTGTTGAGGGAAGCGAGTATGATATTGAAGCCGACTGCGTTATTATGTCTATCGGCACATCCCCCAATCCGCTTATCAAATCCACCACAGCGGGTCTTGAGGTTAACAAGCACGGCGGCATAATCGTAAACGAGGATACAGGCGCTACCACTAAGGCGGGCGTTTACGCGGGAGGAGACGCCGTAACAGGCGCCGCTACCGTTATTCTCGCAATGGGTGCGGGCAAAACCGCCGCAAAAGCGATCGACGAGTATATTTCTTCAAAATAACAATACAGTTTTTAAAAGCCGTCCGTTTTCGGGCGGCTTTTTGCATTTATTTGTCCTTTTCCTCATATTATTTTATGGGGTGAAAGGTATGGATATTTTAAAATACGGAGGAATAGCACTTCTTGTTATAGGGGCACTGGCGCTTTTAATCTGCTCTGTAAAGGGCGGCAAGCCCATAAAAAGCTTACTTCTTAACGCATTTATGGGTATTGCCGTAATGGCGGTAATCGATCTCACCGCGAAATTCACGGGCGTACATATCCCTGTCAATCAGTATACGGTGACAGGCTCTGCCGTTTTCGGTATACCCGCTGTCTGCGGTTTTTTAGTTCTGCCGATTATTTTTAAGTAGTATAAATCATTATGCCTTGAAAATATCAATAGAAAATGTTATATTTATGTAGGGCGGGAGGCAAGTCCCGCCCTTGTTATTTAATATATAACGGTGGTTTTTATGCTTAAATTTATTTTCGGGCGGCCCGCGTCGGGCAAGACCTATAATGTGCTTAATATGATAAAGGAGCTGTCAGACAGCGGAAAGACCGCTGTTTTAATAGTGCCTGAGCAGTTTTCCTTTGAAAGCGAGCGGGCGGTGCTCAAAGCTCTCGGTGATAAAGCGGCGCTTAACGTTTCGGTTATGAGCTTTTCAAGGCTCTGCGACGAGGTGGGACGCTCGGTCGGCGGTATCGCGGGGGTTACCCTTACCGAAGCCGACAAGGTAATTTTTATGAACCGCGCGCTGTTAGCGGCGGCGGACGGGCTTAAGATCTGGCGCAGATACTGCCGTTCGGTTTTCTTTGCCAAAACTATGCTTGATACCGTGGGCGAGTTTAAGATAAATACTGTTACACCTGATGACCTAAAAAAAGCGGCTGATGAAACGGCAAGTCCCTCGCTCGCTCTAAAGCTTCACGACATAGCGGTAATATACGAGACCTATGACGCGCTTATCGGCGAAAAATTCATCGACCCTGCGGACAGTCTTACAAAGCTTTACAGACAGCTTGAGAAATGCCGTTTTTTTGAAAACAAAACCGTCTTTTTAGACTCCTTTAAGGGCTTTACGGGTCAGCAATTCAAGATTATCGACCGTATTCTGTCACAGGCGGATAACGTTGTAGTAAGCCTTACAAACGACCCTCTGCTTAACAGCGATTATAATGTTTTTATGAATATCAGAGCCGCCGCGGAGAAGATAAGAAAATCTGCCGCGCGTTTTTCGGTAGCGGAGGACAAGCCGTTTGTGCTTAAGACAAGCCGCTTTAATTCAAGCGGTATGACCGCGCTTGAACGGCTTTTGGCGGGCGGAGAATTTGAAAAAACCGAACAAAGCGGGGATATTACCGTTTGCGCCGCCGCGTCAGCCGCGGACGAGGCGGAGTTTACAGCAAGGACGATAAGGCGGCTTGTGCGTGAAAAGGGCTACCGCTACCGCGATTTTGTAATAATAGCAAGGGACGCTGAAAAATACGAGGAAAGCGTTTACGCCGCCTGCAAACAAAACGGAGTGCCTGTTTTCGGGGACAAACGCGAGCCGCTTTCCGCCTTTCCCGCTGCGGCGGCGGTAAACGCCGCACTGGAATTTGCCTTAAAACCTGCAAGTGAGAGCATTCTCAGGTTCAATAAAACAGGACTCGGCACGCTTTCGACCGAGGAAATTTCCGCACTTGAAAACTATGTTTACCTTTGGAATATTGACGGCTCGATGTGGCAGAGCGAATGGACAATGGATCCGCGCGGTTTTGTTTCGGAGGACGGCGGCGAGGGAGCGGACAAGGCGGGGCTTGAAAAAATAAATACATTAAGGCAAAAAGCCGCTGAACCGCTTTACGTGTTTAAGGAAAAATGCAGGGGTACTGCCGCCCAAATGTCCCGCGCGGTAGTCGAACTGCTCGAAGGCTGTAACGCCGCCGAAAAGCTGGCTTTCCTTTCAGAGTGCTTTAAAGCGGGGGGCGCGGAGTTCAGAAGCGACGTTTTAAAGCAAAGCTACGACCGATATATGAAGCTGCTTGACAGTATGGCGGTTTGCTTCGGCGACCGCGAAATAAAAAGGCAGGAGTATTATGACGCGCTTTCACTTTCTGTATCGCTTGACAGCGTTGGCGTAATCCCCCGTATGCTCGACGAGGTAACCTTCGGTGCGGCGGACAGAATACGCCCCTCAAGACCCCGCGTAGCCTTTATTTTAGGGGCAAATCAGGGTGTGTTTCCCAAGGGACTGTCAAATTCGGGGATATTAGGCGTGACCGAGCGCAAAAGCCTTATAGAGCTTGGAATTGAAATTCCCGACAATCAGATTTCCTCTGTGGTGGATGAAAACTATCTTGTTTACTGTAACCTCTGCTGTGGGTCTGACAGGCTGTATATTTCGTATGCTACCCATTCGCTGACGGGCGAGGAGGCAGAGCCCTCCGCCTTTGTATCGGAAATTGCCGAGAACTTAGGCTGTAAGACGGTCAAAGAGCCGCTGGAAAGCTTAACTGCGGAAAATCTGCCCGAAACCTCCGAGAGCGCCTATTCGCAGTACTGCCGCAGAAGACTGACGGCGGACGGCGAGACGCTTAAAGCCGCGCTTAAGGGAACTAAGGAAGAGGAAAAAGTAGAATATCTTCGGGAAAAGCTTTCGGGTGCGCCGCAAAGGCTGTCACGCGAGACCGCCGAAAGGCTTTTCGGGAAAAGCATTACAATGTCCGCCTCCCGCTTTGATACCTTCCACAAATGCCGTTTTTCCTTTTTCTGTAAATACGGGCTTTCGGCTAAAAGGCTTAAACCCGCCGAATTTGATGTTTTACAGCGGGGCACGGCGGTGCACTATGTACTCGAAAGGATAGTAGGCATTTACAAAAAAGGTATAGCCGATTTGTCTGAGAGCGAGCTTAACGCCCTTGTGGATAAATATATAAACGAATACCTTGACGGTATTTCGGGCTACCGCGCGGTCGAAACCGAAAGGTCAAAATTTTTGGTTTCCCGTATTTCCCGCGCCTTAAAGGCGGTAGTTAGTCAGCTTAGCCGCGAATTTGCGCAAAGCGGTTTTGAGCCTGTCGCCTGCGAGCTTAAAATAGGCGGCGGAGGAGATATTCCCGAGCTTAAAATCCCCTTCCGAAAGGGGGATATAAATATAGTCGGCAGTATCGACAGGGTGGACGAATATAATGGCTATATAAGGGTAATCGACTATAAAACGGGGAGCAAAAGCTTTAAACTGCCCGATATTCTTTTCGGGCTTAACCTGCAAATGCTTATCTACCTTTACGCCGCGGTCAGAGCGGCCGGCAGAGAGGACGAAAAGGCGGCGGGAATTTTGTATATGCCCTCAAAGCGCGACCTTAACGACAGCGGTATGGCGATGAACGGACTTATCCGCTCCGACGAAAATATTGTCGCGGCAATGGACAGGGAAATGCAGGGCGAATTTGTGCCGAAATATACCCTTACTAAAAACGGTACATTAAGCAAAACCTGCACCTCCTTTGTAAGCGCGGAGGATTTCAGTGAGATTTTCGATTATATCGAGACCTTGATGAGAAGAACGGGAGACGGAATTTTAAGCGGGGATATTGCCGTAAGTCCGCTTGACGGCAGGGAAACGCCCGCCTGCAAATACTGTGATTACGCGGCGGTCTGCGGCAGGGAAAACGCCCCCTGCGATAAAGTTCCCAACTATAAAAACGACGAGGTTATAAATAAAATAAGGGAGGATAAAAGGAATGGCATTTAATCCCACGCCCGAACAGCAGGCAGCGATAGAGACAAAGGGCAATGTACTGGTTTCCGCCGCCGCGGGGTCGGGCAAGACCGCCGTGCTTGTCGAAAGGGTTGTAAGGCTTTTAAGCGACAGGGAAAACCCAATAAGCGCCGACAGGCTCTTAATCGTTACCTTTACCAACGCCGCCGCCGCCGAGATGCGGACGAGAATTGAGAAACGGCTTGATTCGGAATGCCGTTTGAACCCCTCCGACATAGGGCTTTTAAAGCAGAGAAAGCTTTTATCCTCCGCTAAAATCTGCACTATCGACTCCTTTTGCATTGACCTTGTAAGGGAAAATTTTGAGCGGGCGGGGGTCTCGCCCGACTTTAAAATAAGCGAGCAAAATTCCCTTAAAGCGGTAAACGAGAGCGTTCTCGCCGCCTTGCTTAACGAATACTACGAAAAGGGCGGGGAGGACTTTTTCGGTCTTTTGGACTTGATAGGCGCGGAGTACGACGACGGCAATTTTTCCGACTATATTCTTAAAATGTACGATTACAGCCGTCAGCTGGCTTTCCCGACGGAATGGTTTGACTCCCTTTCCTCAGCATATAATCCCGACGGCTTTAACGGTGAAAACAAATGGTATAAATATTCCGTAAATAATGCTGTTAAGACGGCAGAAGAAATGCGGCGGGTGAATGCTGCGATACTTGACGCACTGTTTGAGGACCAAAAGGCGTACGACACCTATGCTTTTTGCTTTACAGCCGCCGCCGAAGAAGAAACAAAGCTTTATGACGCGGCAAAAAGCGGAGACTGGGACAGAATATTCGGAGCGCTTAACAGCTTCAGTCTCCCCCCGATTCCCCGCGCAAGCGGCGACCTCGGCAGGGCGGCGAAGGCGGCGCGGGATTATATTTTAAAGCTTGCTGAAAACCTTAAAAAGCTCTTTTTTGACGGTACTAAGGGCATAAAAAAACAACATTCAGATATTTACGGCAAGGTTTTGTTGCTGTCCGAAATTTTAAATGAGCTCCAAAAAAGGATCTTTGCCGAGTATCTGGAGCGAAATACCTTTACCTTTCATAACATAGAGCATTTAGCCCTTAAGCTTTTGTGCGAAAAAACGCCCGAGGGTATTTTGCCGGCACAGGGCGCGGGGGAACTGCTTTCCCGCTATGACGAGGTTATGGTGGACGAATATCAGGACACCAACGATTTACAGGATATGCTTTTCCATGTTCTTTCAAACAGGGGAGAAAAGCTCTTCGCCGTCGGTGATGTCAAGCAGAGCATTTACGGCTTCAGGGGGGCAAAGCCTGCTAACTTTCTTAATAAAATAAACGCCGCCGTTCCCGCCGAAAAGGCGGCGGAAAACGACCCAAAAAAAATAATTCTGGGCTGTAATTTCAGAAGCCGCAGGGAAATCTGCGAATACATAAACTATTTCTTTGAGCGGCTTATGACCGAAAAAACGGGCGATATAATTTATAACGCGGACGAAAGGCTTATTCCCGCCGCCCGCTATCCCTACCCGACCAGAATTCCCGTAAGCCTTGAAATCGTTACAAACGCGGGAAACTCGGAAGAAAGTCTTAGAGCCGAGACAGCTTGTATTGCCGAATACATAAAGCGGGTTATGCGGTCGGGTGAGTGCATAAGGCAGGACGAAACCACCCTTAGAAAGGCGAGATTTTCCGACTTTGCGATACTTCTCAGAAATACTAAAGCCAAAGCGGCTTTACTCGCCGAGGAGCTGAGAAAGAACGGCATACCCGTAAACTATACCTTAGAGGGCTATGCCGAGACCGCGGAAGTGTCGGTCTTTTTATCCCTGCTTAAAATTATCGATAATCCCGACTCGGACGTGGAGCTTTTGTCGGTGCTTTTATCTCCGATTTTCGGCTTTACCGCTGAAGGCGCGGCGAATATCCGCATAAGAAGACGGGAGGGCAGTTTATATTCCGCACTTGTCTTTTCCGCCGAAAACGGAGACAGACGCTGTGATTGGGTTTTAAAAAGGCTTGAAAAATACAGAATACTTGCCGCAACGCTGACTTTGCCTAAGCTTATAACAAGGCTTCTTGAAGACACCGATTACCTTAACACCGTATGGGCAAAGGAGGACGGCGAGCGCCGACACGGCAACCTTTTAATGCTTGTCGGTCTTGCAGAGCAGTACTCGGCGGACAGCAGGTTGGGAATAGGCGGTTTTGTAAATTACGTTTACAGACAGTCGGAAAACGGAATGAGATCCGCGGCGGCGCTGTCGGGCGGTGATACCGTTAAAATTATGAGTATTCACGCCTCAAAGGGGCTCCAGTTCCCCGTCTGCATAATTGCGGGAACGGCTAATAGCTTTAACGACAACGACTCGCGAAATTCCGCCCTTTATTCCGCCGATTACGGCATAGGCTTTAAATACTATGACGAATCGGAAAAGGTAAAGAAAACGACGGTTGCAAGAGAGGTTATATTAGACAGCGGGCGCAGAAGCACGCGCGAGGAGGAGCTGCGGCTTTTATATGTTGCAATGACAAGAGCACAGGACAAGCTGCACTTCACCGCCGCCGCAGGCAGGCTTGAAAACAAGCTTAAGGATTGCTTTTCCCAGCTGATTTTAGCCGAGGGCAGACCCGATAATATCTTTGACGGTATGAATTCTTACTTCGACTGGCTGCTTATGACCTCGCTTATTCACCCCGACGGCAGGGAGCTGAGAAGTGAGGGGAGCAATATTGTCACCGAAATCACCGAAAGCCGCATATCGGTTAGCGTTTGCGAGCCGAACGAGCAGGAAAAAAGCCCTGAAGCTGAAAAAGAGGAGCAGGATCCTGACGCTGAATTGACAGAAAAGCTGAGGGAAAATATAAGCTATACCTATCCATACGAAAAGCTTTTTGAAATTGAGGCAAAATGCTCGGTATCAGCCCTTGCTAACAAGGCAGAAAGCGAAAAATACGCCTTTTCCGCCCGTCCCGCCTTTATGAGTGACGGCGGAATAACCGCCGCGGAGCGGGGAACTGCAACCCACAAAATTATTGAGTTTATCGACTTTAGCAAGGCGGACGATATCGAGGCTGAAATAGAAAGGCTTTACGAGTGGCAGTATATTTCCGAGCGTGAGGCAAGGGCGGTAAGCCGTAAAAAGCTGAAAGACTTTTTTGACAGCCCGCTTTTTGCGCGGATAAAGGCATCCTCCCTTGTAAAAAGGGAAATGCGCTTTTTGACCGAGATGCCCGCTTCGGCTGTTGACCCCTCGCTTAAAGAGGAATTTTACGGCGAAAGCATTATCGTTCAGGGAGCGGTTGACTTATGCTTCGAGGAAAACGGCGAAATCGTCGTGGTAGATTTTAAAACCGACCGTACCGACAATCCCGACGACCTTGCCGCCGCCTACGGCGAGCAGTTGTCAATATACGCCGCCGCATGCGAAAAAATATTTGAAAAAAAGGTCAAGCAAAAAATAATCTATTCCTTTGCACTTTCAAGGGAGATTGAAGTTTTATGATAAAATCATTACTGTATCTTTTTCTTGTAAT
>CABVAD010000017.1 GCA_902496265.1 uncultured Oscillospiraceae bacterium | reverse complement strand
TTAACAAGCTTTTTAGGCACATAAAGCTCCTTGATTACCGTCTTGCCGTTTATAGCCTCCGCAACGGCGGAATCCTTTTTCGCAAGAGCTATAGCGTCGGGCGCGGCAATATCGGCGGGGACGTTAATTCTTGCCTTGATTTTGCCGTTTACCTGAATTGCAATCTCAACGGCGGAATCGACACATTTAGCGGGGTCAAAGGTCGGCCATTTTGCCTCGTTTAACATTCCGCTAAAGCCGCAAAGCTCCCACAGCTCCTCGGTCATATGGGGCGCGAAGGGGTTTAAGAGAAGCAGATATGTTCTGTATTCTCCCCTTGTGATACTGCCCGTAGCCTGAATATCGTTAAGCAAGGACATAAGCGCCGCAATAGCGGTGTTCATTTTAAGCCCCTCAATATCCTCGGTGACCTTTTTGATTGTGCGGTTAAACGACGACTCAAGCTCAGGGCGGTAATTTTCACCCTCTGTAAGCTTTTCATTAAGCGCCCACACCTTTTCAAGAAAACGCTTACTTCCCTTTATCGAGGACTGACTCCAGGGTGCCGCCTTTTCAAAGTCGCCTATAAACATTTCGTAAACGCGCATTGTGTCCGCGCCGTAGTCCCTTACAATATCATCGGGGTTTACGACGTTTCCGCGCGATTTCGACATTTTCTCGCCGTTTTCGCCCAAAATCATACCGTGGCTTGTACGCTTTGCATAGGGCTCGGGATTAGGCACTTCGCCTATATCGTAAAGGAATTTATGCCAGAAACGGCTGTAAAGCAGATGGAGTGTCGTATGCTCCATACCGCCGTTGTACCAGTCAACGGGGCACCAGTAGCGGAGCGCTTCTTTAGAGGCAAATTCCTTGTCGTTATGCGGGTCGCAGTAGCGCAGGAAATACCAGGAGGAGCCTGCCCACTGGGGCATAGTATCGGTCTCTCTCACCGCGTGACCGCCGCAATGCGGACAGGTTGTATTGACCCAGTCGGTCATTTTTGCAAGCGGAGACTCGCCGTTGTCGGTCGGCTCGTAAGAGTCAACATTCGGCAGTACCAACGGCAGTTCACTTTCGGGCAGCGGAACATAGCCGCATTTCTCGCAGTAGACTATAGGTATTGGCTCGCCCCAATAACGCTGGCGGGAGAATACCCAGTCGCGAAGCTTATAGTTGGTCTTCACAAAACCCAAATTATTATCGGTAAGCCATTTTTGCATTGCCTTTTTGGCTTCTTCTACAGAAAGCCCGTCAAGGAAGCCGGAATTCACCATTTTGCCCGTGGCACATTCGGTATAAGGTGCTTTTTGAACATCCTCGCCGCCCGATACAACCTCAATAATCGGAAGACCGAACTTTTTAGCAAAGTCCCAGTCGCGGTCATCGTGGGCGGGAACTGCCATAATAGCGCCCGTACCGTAGGAAATAAGGACGTAATCCGAAATAAAAATCGGAAGCTCTTTTTTATTTACGGGGTTTATCGCGGTGACGCCCTTTAATTTAACGCCCGTCTTTTCCTTTGCAAGCTCGGTGCGCTCAAAGTCCGACTTCTTAGCCGCCTCTTCTTTGTAGGCTAAAACCTCGTCCATATTCTCTATCTTGTCCGCCCACTTCTCAATCAGCGGATGCTCGGGCGACATTACCATATATGTAACGCCGAAAAGAGTGTCCGCGCGGGTGGTGAAAATTTCAAACTCGTCGCCTGTGCCGGCGGTAAATTTAACCTGTGTTCCGTAGGAACGGCCTATCCAGTTGCGCTGTTGAGTCTTTACGCGGTCGATAAAATCAACGCAATCAAGTCCGTCGAGCAGCTTTTCGGCATAGTCGGTGATTTTAAGCATCCATTGGCTTTTTTCCTTGTGAACAACCTCGCTGCCGCAACGCTCGCAATGACCGTTTACAACCTCCTCATTTGCAAGCACGCACTTGCAGGAGGTACACCAGTTGACCGACATTTTCTTTTTATAGGCAAGTCCCTTTTTGAAAAGCTGTAAGAAAATCCACTGGGTCCACTTGTAGTAGGACGGGTCGGTGGTGTTTATTTCGCGGCTCCAGTCAAAGGAGAAGCCTAAAGATTTAAGCTGCCTTTTAAAGTTGGCTATATTTTTTTCGGTAACTGCCGCTGGGTGAACGTGATTCTTTATCGCAAAGTTTTCGGTAGGAAGACCGAAGGCGTCCCAGCCCATAGGATAAAGTACATTGTAGCCCTCAAGCCTCTTTTTACGGCAGACAATATCAAGCGCGGTGTAGGAGCGCGGGTGACCCACGTGCAGTCCCTGTCCCGACGGGTAGGGAAACTCCACAAGACCGTAAAATTTAGGCAGAGAGTAATCGTCCTTTGCGGCGAAGGTCTGCTTTTCGTCCCAAATATCCTGCCACTTTTTCTCAATTTTTGCATAATCGTATGTCTTTGACATTATTAATCCCCCTCGGATTCGGTAAGAATCTCATCTAAGTTTACCTGCTCGCCGTCGCTCCACATTTTATCGAGGTCATAAAACTCGCGCTGGTCGCGGCTGAATACGTGTATTATAACCGAGCCGTAGTCAAGCACTATCCAGCCCGTGGTTTTTCCCTCTATATGGTGGGGTGCTACGCCCGCCTCGCTTAGCTTTTCCTCGGCCTCGTCCGCAAGGGCGCGGACATGGGTTGATGAGGTCGCGGTGCACATTAAAAAGTACTCGGCTAAAACCGTAAGGTCGGCGACCTTTACGGCATTAAGCTCTCTTGCTTTTTTCGCGTTCAGCGCGTTAGCCGCGATTTTTAAAATTTCAAATGCTTCCAAATTTATTCCTCCGAATTATTATTTTAACACAGCCTGATTGTAAGCCTTTACAGTGTCGGGGTGAACGGCTCTGCCCTGATTTACCAAATCTGTAATCGAATACTGCAAAGCATAGATAAACGCCTTTTGAAGCGACTCGTCGACATATTCCCTTATCACATCTACGTCCTCGTAATCGCGATCCTTTGATGTAAAATCTGCAAGGTAGAGTATTTTTGCAAGCAGGGACATATCCGCCTTTGCGGTGGTGTGATAGCGTATAGCGTCTATTATCTCGGTATCCTTTATTCCGAGAATATTTTTAACATAAAGAGCGCCCGACATAGCGTGCCAAAGCTTTTTTGCATTTTGCTCAATATCGCTTAAGATTATACCAAACTCTTTAAAAATTTGCAAGTGTTCTTGGTCGGGAGCGTTCTTTGTAATATCGTGAAGAAGTCCCGCAAGGTAGGCTTTTTCGCTGTTACCGCCGTATCTCTCGGCTAAACGCTTTGCTTCGTCGGCAACGCAGAGCGAATGATAATATCGTTTTTCATTAAGTCGGCTTTCAAGTATTTTTTTTAGCGCCTCGTAATCGGTTTTATTTTCCGCCACAGTAAATCCCCCTGTCCTTAATGAAATTATATATATTCACAGGGACTAAGTCCCGCGATTTTTCAAAATTATTCCTGATATATGAAGAGGAAACCGCCGTGATAACCTCGTTCATAACCGTGATTTCCATTCCCATTGCCGAAAATTCCTCTTTTCTTCGATCAAACTCGGTGTTATCGGTATCGGTTCTCCTGAAAACGGTGAATGGGAGCATTTTCATCAGTTCCTCATACCTATACCATTTATCAAAGGAAATAAGCATATCACCGCCGCAGACAAAGGTGAATTTTTTATCGGGATATTTCTTTAAAAATTCGGTCACGGTATCGTAGGTGTAGCTTTTCCCCTCGCGCTCAAACTCCGCAAGGCATAGCCGCGCTTTTTTAAAGTCTTTAGAGATAATGCGGCACATTTCTATTCTGTCCTTATCGCATGCTAAAAAATCGCAGACCTTATGCGGCGGTATTTTGTCGGGCATAAGCCAGATTTCCTCTATTTCGGGGCGGCTGTCAAGCGCTTTAAGCATCTCACAATGCCCTATATGCGGCGGGTTAAATGTGCCGCCGAAAATTGCCGTATATCCCATTATTTCACAAGCTTTATTTGTTTGTTATCTTTACTTTCTCTGTAAAGGACAAAGCGAGTGCCTATTACCTGAACAACATCCGCTCCTGTTTTTTCGGCGATTTCCTCCGCCGTTTCGCGCGGAGAGGTCGGGCAGGTTTCAAGGGTGCGAAGCTTTATAAGCTCCCTTGCCTCGAGCGCGTCGCTCACCTGCTTTACGGTGTTTTCACTAACGCCCGATTTGCCCACCTGTAAAATTGTCTCAAAGCTGTTTGCAAGCCCTCTCAGCTGGGCTCTCTGTCTGCTGTTTAACATTAATTTATCTCCGTTTTAAATGTATTTTTTAAGTTCTTCCTTAAAGGCTCTCAGCGCATTTCCGCGGTGGCTAACCCTGTCCTTTTCCTCGGGGGTCATTTCCGCGTAACAGCCCGCCTCGCATATAAAGAGCGGGTCATAGCCGAAGCCGCCCTCTCCCCTGCACTCATCGGCGACATAGCCCTTGCACTCGCCCCTTACGGTAAACTCCCTGCCGTCGGGGAATACGCAGGCAATAGCCGAAACAAAGGTGGCAGTGCGTTTTTCCCGCGGCACGTCTTTCAGTGCAGATAAAAGCTTTTCGTTGTTTGAAGCGTAGGTGGCGCCCGTTCCCGAATATCGTGCGGAATAAAGCCCCGGCGCGCCGTCCAAAATATCAACGCTTAAGCCCGAATCGTCCGCAACCGTGATAAGCCCTGTTTCCTTGAGACCTGAATGTGCCTTTAAAAGGGCATTTTCCTCATAGGTAACGCCTGTTTCCTCAACCTCGGGCAGGGGCTTTTGCAAATCGTTCTCGCTTAAAACCTCAAAGCCCATCGGGATTAAAATTCTTTCAAGCTCTTTTAATTTATTGTGGTTTTTAGTAGCTATAAATATTTGCATTTCGGGTTACTCCTCAAAAATTCCGTCGGCAAACTCGGCGGCGTCAAAGGGCTGTAAATCGTCTATTCCCTCGCCCACGCCGACGAACTTGACAGGTATGTTAAGCTCGTTGCTTATAGCTATTATTATACCGCCTTTTGCCGTGCCGTCAAGCTTTGTAAGCACAATTCCCGTAATATCCGCGGCGTTTTTAAACTCCCGCGCCTGATTTACGGCGTTCTGACCCGTTGCGGCATCCAGCACAAGCAGGGTTTCAACCGAGGATTCGGGCAGCTCCCTTGCAATTACACGGTTGATTTTCGCAAGCTCGTCCATAAGATTTTTCTTGTTGTGGAGTCTGCCCGCGGTGTCGCAGATTATAACGTCCACGCCCTTTGATTTAGCCGAGGCAATGGTATCAAATACCACCGAGGCGGGATCTGTCCCCTCCACGCTTTTAACCATTGAAACGCCTGCTCTCTCCGCCCAGATACCTAACTGGTCGATAGCGGCGGCGCGGAAGGTATCAGCCGCGCCCAAAACCACCTTTTTGCCATCATTTTTAAGCTGTGCGGCGATTTTGCCTATTGAGGTGGTCTTGCCCACGCCGTTTACACCGATTACCAGTATAACCGACGGCTTTGTATCAAGCCTTAGCCCCTCGTTCTCACCCAGCATCTCGGCTATGATTTCCTTCATCATACCCTTGATTTCCTTAGGGTCTGTAACGCCTGTTTCCTTTATCTTTTTACGCAGACGGTCGCATATTTCCGTAGAGGTCGCAACCCCAACGTCCGACATAACAAGGGTCTCCTCAAGCTCCTCGAACAGCTCCTCGTCAATTTTCGTGAAGCTGTTTAAAATGCTGTTTACGCCGTTTGAAATCGAGGCTCTTGTTTTGTTAAGACCCTCTTTGATTTTGCCCAATAATCCCATTGCTTTCCCGCTTTCAAAAAAATTTTACGCACCTTGTGATAGAAGCGCCTTTTCAAGCTCGGCTACGTTAAGCTCCAAAAGCTTTGTAACGCCCTTTTCCTGCATTGTCACACCGTAGAGCATATCCGCCGCCTCCATTGTGCCGCGGCGGTGGGTAACGCAGATAAACTGGGTTGAAAAATCCGAGCGTTTCATATAATCCGCAAAACGCTCTACGTTAATATCGTCAAGCGCGGTGTCAACCTCGTCAAGGAAGCAGAAGGGCGGAGCGTTTACACGCATAATCGCAAAGTAAATTGACAGGGCGATAAGCGCCTTTTCGCCGCCCGAAAGTCCGTCAAGGCTCGGCACGTTTTTGCCGGGGAGCTTTACATTAATATCAATTCCGCTTTCAAGAATATTGTCGGGCTCGGACAGCGTAAGGCTCGCGTTCCCGCCGCCGAAAAGCTCGGTAAAGGTTTTGGAAAAATTCTCGTTAATCTTGTTAAAGCCCTCGGTGAAAATGTCCTGCATCTGGTGGGTAAGCTGATTGATAAGCTTGTGAAGCTCGGCACGGGTGGTCTCCACATCATTAATCTGTGCCGACATAAACTCGTACCGCTCGCTTACCTCCTTATATTCCTCGATAGCCGAAACGTTGACATTACCTAAATTACGTATTTTAGATTTAATCTCCGCAAGCTCTTTTTTAGCTTCGGAGGGCTTTTCGATGTGAATACCGATTTTTTCCGCCTCGCTCCTTGTCAGCTGATACTCGTCATACAGTCTTCTTATAACATCGTCGTATTCTTTAAGCATAACCTCCTTGCGCTCGGTAAGGCGGGCTAATTCCCCGCCGATCTTCTCCCGCTGTGAGGTCTGCTCGCGCTCGCTTGTCCTTAGCTCAAGCCCCGCCTTTTCGGTTTGGTTTCGCTTTTCAAGCAGTTCTTTAATATTTTGCTCGGACTCGGCGATTTTAAGCTTTATTTCATCGGTTTTTGCCGCCGATTGCTCTGTTCTAAGCCGCAAATCCGCGTTTTTAAGCTCATATTGCGCGATTTCCTTTTCGATTGCTTTAAGCCTGTCGGCTCTGCCCGCAATCATTTCACGAAGAGACTCTGCCTGACGTTCGAGAGCCTCGGTGTCCTTTTGAATTTCAATCACCGCAAGCTTTGCCGCGGTTATTTCCTCCGCCGCCTTTTCTCTCTCATTGTTAAGGTTATCTCTGCCGCCCGTCATTTTATCGATTTCACTCTGTATCGCCGACTTTTTAGAATCAAGCTCGGCGATAGCCCTTGCCGCCGCGGCGGATATCTCTTTTAGCTTTTTAAGCTTTTCCTCGCCGCCCGCCACCTCGTCGGAAAGCTGTTTTAAAGAATTTTCAAGGCTCTGTTTCAAATCGCCCAAACGCTTAAGCTCTGAAATCGCACGGATTTTATCCTCGTTTGCGGTTGTGATTAACGCATTTTCGGCGGTAATGTCGGCTTTAACCGCCGCCGCCGCGTCCTTAGCCTCATTAAAGGCTTTCTCGGTCTCATTCGCCTTTTCATTAAGCTTTAAAACATCATTTTCAAGTGTTTTTATATCGCCCGAGCGGCTTAAAAGACCAGCGCTTTTTACAAGCGAGCCGCCGGTAAGCGAGCCTCCGGGGTTTACCACCTGACCGTCCAGCGACACAACCTTTACGCGGTAGCCGTATTTCTTAGCAATCGCCGCCGCGGAGTCGATATCCTCCGCGACAACCACCGCGCCTAACAGATATTTTACTATCTCGCGATATTTTCCGTCCGCCTTTACAAGGTCTCCCGCAATTCCCACAAAGCCCGCCAAAGCTTCAAAACCGCTTTCCTTAAATTCGCGCGCCTTTATTGTCGCGACAGGAAGAAATGTCGCCCTGCCGCCCTTATTAGTCTTTAAATAGCTTATCGCCCTTTTAGCGTCCGCCTCGGTTTCAACCACTATGTTCTGTATCGCCGCGGCAAGGGCGGTTTCAACCGCAACGCTGTATTTTTTATCAACCGAAATAAGGCTTGAAACAGGACCGCAAATGCCGCGCAACAGTCCCTTTTTGGATTCCCCCATTACCGCCTTTACCGAATGGCTGAAGCCCTCCATATTGTTTTCAAGCTCTTTTAAAATCTTAACGCGGCGGCGCTTTTCCTCGGTATCAAGGCGAAGTGAGTCAAGCTCATTTTTGAGCTTTTCGGCGTTTTCTTCTTTACTTTTCAGTCTTAATTCATAGCCCCTTACGGCGTTCTGACGGCTCAAAATATTCTCGCTTATATTCTCAATCAACCGTTCGGTTTCGCTAAACTCGGAATTTAAGGTCTCAATTTCCGCGCGGTATTCCGCAATTTGCGCGTCCGCCGTACCCTTGCGGGTGATAATCTCCTCGGTCGCGCTGTCGGCGGTGACCATTTCCACCCGCCTGTCCGCGCTCTCGGCGGTAAGTGCGTTAAGGCGTTTTACCTCGTCTTCTATTTTGCGGGAAATGCTCTCGCTGTCGTTAAGCATTTCGGAAAGTCTGTTTTCAAGCCCGCGAAGCTTGCCTTCAAGCTCGGCTTTTTCGCTTTGCTTTTGTACTGCCTCGGCTTTTTTTGCTTCGATTTCGGTAAGCGCCTCGCTGTCCGACCTGCCTAATTGCTCGGTTTCTGCCTTTAAGCGTTCTATAGACTGATTATTGTGTTCTATATCGTTGTTTATTACCGTAACCGCGCCGTCGTTTTTAACGATTTCCTCGTTGAGGTTTGAAATATTAAGCCTTTCACCCTCTATTTCGGAGGTAAGGCGGGCGAAATAGGCGGTGTTTTCCTCGGTTTTGCGGTCAAAGTCAGAGAGAGCTTCGTCAATCTCGCGATAGGTTAACTGCGCCGCGGCTATTTTGCTTTCCTGCGCGCGCAAAGCCTCCTTTGAATTATCAAGCGTGTAGAGCCAAAGACCGATTTCAAGCTCCTTTTTAGCGTCGGAAAGCTCCAAAAACCTCTGCGCCTTTTTACTTTGTTCTTTTAGCGGACCGACTCTTGCCTCTAATTCGTCGTTAATATCGTGCAGGCGCAAAAGGTTATCCTCCGCTCCCGCAAGCTTTTTTTCCGCCTCAAGCTTTCTGTAACGGTACTTTGAAATTCCCGCCGCCTCTTCAAAAATATCGCGGCGCTCGCCTGATTTTGAGCTTATGATATTGTCAATCTTGCCCTGACCTATCATAGAATATCCATCTCTGCCAAGCCCTGTATCCATAAACAGCTCGTGAATATCCTTAAGGCGCACCGATACGCCGTTTATCGCGTACTCGCTCTCGTGCGAGCGGTAATAACGCCTTGTAACGGCTACATTATCGTTATCAAAATTAAGGGTTCTGTCGGTATTGTCAATATTTAAGGTAACCTCACAGTAGCCGTGGGGACGGCGGGTTTCCGTTCCGCCGAAAATAACGTCCTCCATAGACTGTCCGCGCAGGCTTTTTGTGGACTGCTCGCCTAAAACCCAACGCACCGCGTCGGAAATATTGCTCTTTCCGCTGCCGTTAGGCCCGACTACGGCGGTTATGCCCTTACCGAATTTTAAAACCGTTTTATCGGCAAAGGATTTGAAGCCCTGAATCTGAATAGAGCTTAACAGCATTTTTTACATCTCCCTTTGGATAATAAAATCAAGACCGCTTAATTTTTCATCTGCCGTAACACGGCAGTCATAGCCCCTTGATTTTAAGAATATTATATTTTTTCTGCCCTGTCCCGTCATTTTGGAAACGGCGGATTTGGCGACATTAATTTTATATTTTCCCTTTTCCTGAAGCTTTGACAAAACCCCCGTAAGCATTATCTGCGACTGGCAAAGCTCGCTGAACGCGGGGTGCCAAGGTCCTGCGATATAGGCATTTTCCTCAATTGAATGAAGACCCAAGCGTATGACTCTGATACCGTTTTCGGTAAACATTTTATAAAGCTTTGCCGCAAGGGTTATAGCATTGTCAAGGGTCTGGGGCTTATAAATACTATCAGCGTAAAGCGCCGCTAAATCGGTATCCTTTAATACTATGGTCGGGTAAATTCTTACCGTATCGGGCTTTAAGGCTATAAGACTTTCGGCGGTTTTAATCGCCGAGGAATCACTGTCGCCGTAAAGCCCCGTCATCATCTGAAGACCCAATTCAAAGCCGCATTCCCGAATAAGCTTTGACGCCCTTTCAACGTCGCCCGCCGTGTGCCCCCTGTTGTTCATTCTGAGCACTCGGTCGTTCATACTCTGTGCGCCGAGTTCGATTGAGGTAACGTGATGCTCCTTTAAAAGGGTCAGTATCTCTCCGTCAATCGCGTCGGGACGGGTGGAAATTCTTATTCCCTTAACAGTTCCGTCCTTTACAAACTGCTCCGCCGCCTTTAAAAGGGCGGTCATATAGCTTCGGTTAATAGCGGTAAAGCTTCCGCCGAAAAAGGCTATTTCCGCTGTTTTACTGTCAAAATGTTTGCTGTTTTTAGCCTTAACTACCGCATTTTCTACATCTTTAGCCCCGGGTGCCCAGCAAGCGCCCGTTATATACCTCTGATTACAAAAGCTGCATTTATTCGGACAGCCGATATGCGGAACAAAAATAGAAATATTTGAGTGGGTTTTGCTCATATATCGGCACCCATAAGCTGTAATGCCTGCTTTGCCGCGGACTGCTCCGCCTGCTTTTTGCTTTTGCCCGTTCCTCTGCCTATAATATTTGAATTAAGATGCACCTCAACCGTAAAAAGCTTATCGTGGTCGGGACCGCTCTCGCCTGTCAGAATATAGGTGACCTCCTCCTCGGGGTTGCGCTGAATAATCTCCTGAAGGGCGGTTTTATAGTCCTTGAACACCTCGTCGTCGGTGTGCCGAAGTTCGGGCAGGACAAAGCGCATAACGTGCCGTCTTGCAACCTCCATACCGCCGTCAAGGTAGATAGCCGCCAGCACCGCCTCAAAGGCGTCGGCTAAAATGGAGTCGCGCTCCCTGCCGCCGCCCTTTTCTTCACCCTTGCCGAGCATTAAAAACTCGCCTAAGTGAAGCTCCCTTGAAAAGGCGCATAGCGATTTTTCGCAGACAAGCGAAGCCCTAAGCTTTGTAAGCTCGCCCTCGGGCATACCCGGATAATGCTTATATATATAATCCGAGACTATGACCGACAGCACCGAATCCCCCAAAAATTCCAGTC
>CABVAD010000016.1 GCA_902496265.1 uncultured Oscillospiraceae bacterium | reverse complement strand
TGTTATCGTATCACATTACCCCGTTAAAGTCAACAAATTAGAAATCCTTTTTAAAAATTTGTTCATATTTACAAATTGGCTTTTTCCCATCCCCGCAAATTGTCGAAAAATGACAATACCGCAATTTAGATGTTAGATATTAGATTTTAGACATTAGATAAAGTGAAAATATTAGGCGGGTGCAATCACCCGCCCTTTAATGTTTAGTGTCTAACATCCGAAATGCAGTCCGCAACGTATATTCCCATTGCTCCCGACTGGGACAGTCCGCGGCAGATTCCGCTGCCGTCGCCGATAATATAAACTCCGTCGATAAGCTCAAACTTATCGTTCATAAACACAGGCCGTATCGAATAATACTTGCTCTCACAGCCGTAAAGCAGGGTATCGTCATTGGCGGTTCCGGGAGCTACGCGGTCAAGGGCGTAAATCGTCTCAATGATATTGGTGAGTATTCTGTGGGGAAGCACCAGCGAAATATCGCCCGCGGTGGCCTTTAAGGTCGGCACAACGGTGTTCTGACCTAATCTGTGGTCGTTTGTTCTTCTGCCGCGCACCAAATCGCCGAAGCGCTGAACAAGAACGTTGCCCTTGCCTATCATATTAGCAAGGCGGGAAATGCTCTCAGCGTACTCGGTCGGCTGATTAAAGGGCTCTGTAAAGCGTATGCTTGAAAGAATGGCGAAGTTGCAGTTGTCGGTCTTTTTGTCGGGGTCGGCAAAGGAGTGGCCGTTCGCCGTTATAATGCCGTGGTTGTTTTCCGCCGAGACAAGTCCGCCCTTGTTAAAGCAGAACATACGGCAGCGGTCCTCGAAGGTCTTTGTTTTGTAAAGAATTTTCGGCTCGTAAATCTGATCGGAAAATTCCTTCCAGATTATATCCTTCATCTCAACCCTTACGCCGATATCAACGTGATTTGAGCGCATACGCACGTCGAACGCGCGGCAAAAGTCGGCGACAAAGTTAGCTCCGCCGCGTCCTGTGGCTATAATAATCTTTTCTGCTTCCAGCGTTTCGCCGTTCGTATAGTAAAGCTTATAGCCGCCGTCGGTCTTTTCTACCCTTTCGCAATCATAGAAAGCGAACATATCCGTGCCGTCCTCAGCCAGCGCGCGGATAAGATTCTGCATTGTAAGATAGTTTTTATCCGTACCCAAGTGCTTTACATTCATATCGAGCAGGCGCAGATTGTTTTGAAGACATTTAAGCTTCAGCGACTCATTTGATTTGTAAACCTTTGGCTCGCCCGAGGTGCAATAGGTATTTAAAATCTTATCGACCTCGTTTATATATTTGTTAGCGGTGTCGTCTCCCAACTCTTCGCCCAGCGTTCCGCCGTAGGCTGTGCCGAGATTGAATTTACCGTCCGAAAACGCTCCCGCTCCCGCGTAGCCGCTGGTTATCGAACAATGCTTGCAATGTACGCAGGTGTTGTTCTTTCCCGCGGGGCAATGCCTGTTTTCAAGCGTGTTTCCGCGCTCGGTGATTACAATTTTAACCTCGGGCAGATTCCTGTGCAGACGGTAAGCCGCCATAAGACCGCCTATTCCTCCGCCTATTATCGCAACGTCATATTTTTTCGGGGACATTTCATATCATCCTTTAAAAATTTTTACAGCGCAAGAAATCGGGCTGCGCTTTTCTTTCCAAAAGCACAGCCCCTACTGCGTTCATATTTTAAACTAAAAAACCTGTTTTGTCAACTGTTAATTTATGCTTTCGCCGTTTGCAACCTTTTCGACCAGCCTTAAAATTTTGTTGAGCGCCGAAGAATTGATTTTACCCATATCGATACCGTCAATGCTGTACTGATATTTAGTCTCGGTCGCCTTTCTGAACTCAACAGCGGTCTTTTCGCGCGAGGTATCCGAATATGTGAAGATAATCGACATCGCCGGTTCTCCGCTCACCTTATCAACTGTATAATCCGTGCAGGAAAGCGAAATACATTCCTGATAGAAGCTCTGGAAATTTTCGGCTACCAGTTTCTTGCCCTCATAGGTTATAACGTAGGTTTCCTCCGCGTCCTCGCTGTCGTCATATACAATATCAAAGCTGTAGGTTTTATCGGGTGTTTTAACCGTAAAATTCGACAGCTCGTTTATTGACTGCAAGCATACCCACGAAGCGTAATAATTGTTTACCTTGTAATCTATAAAGGAAAGGCTTGACGCCGATACCTTTTTGATAAGCTTAGCACCCTCATACCATACCGCGTAGTCGCCGTCCTCCTGCTGCTTGAAGGAGTAGGTCTGTGTTACAGAGCCGATTTTTATAGAAGCGGTAAGGTCGGGATTATCAAGCCCCAGCTTCTTTCGTGCGGAAGCGGAGGTATCAAAGGAATATGCTCCCGAAACCGATACGCCGCTTTTAAACAAATCAAATATGCCGTCAACGTTGTCGGCTATGCGCTTTGTGGGGGAAACGGTCATATAGGCCGCATAAGCCGAAAGATTCCCGTCCGTATTAGGCGCTAAAACCACCTTTTCGGGGAAATTTTTGCCCGTAAGCGTTATTGTGTCAAAGGAGCTGAGCGCTCCGTTATCATCGGTATAGTCCTTCATAGCGTCCGTGACGGTAACGCCCGCAATCGCGTCGGCCGAGGCAAGGCTTAACGCGTCAAAGGTGAAATCCCCCTTAAGGTCGCTTTCGGTGATATAGATTTTATCATCGGTTGAAAGCTTGATATAGGTTCCTGTGTTGTCGGGCGACTCGTCACCCACAAGTACCGAAAATTCAGAGCCGTCGTTCTTTACAACGTCTGCCCTTACCGCGGGGTTTTTAAGCCCGCACTCCTCGTCGGATTTTGCCGTAACCTCTCTTACGGCTTCAATCGAAGCGGCATAGCCCGCGATATAACCCGCCGACGATGTATTAATAAGCTCCTTGTCATAGCCCTCAAGATACCACTTGATTTCGGGCTTGCTGCTTGAAGTTTCCGAGGAAGACTCCGAGGAGTCGCTTTGTGCGGCTTCCTCAACCGAATACAGCTTAAATGTTCCGTTTTCGTTTGTGACGGTAACCGTCCTGAAATCGTCCGAATCCAGATCAAGCACCTTTATTGTCTCAACAGAAGGAGTTGAAGACTCCTCCTCGCGCTCGGGGATAAGCTTTATAACCGCGACCGTTCCGCCCGCAAGCACAGCCACGGCAAGAACAGCGGCAATAACCGCGGGCAAAAGCTTTTTCTTCTGCCCTGACGCGGTTTTTTTATGCTCCGCGGGATCGGAAAAAACGGTTGAGGCTTCTTGTGCGGCGTCAAGCTCAGGCTCGGCGACGTTTTCAGTATTCTCTTTTTCGGGAAAATCACTCATTACGCATTCTTTCTCCTAATAAAGATGTAGATTCCTAAAGCAATGCAGGCAATCGGCAGAACGAACATAAATAAAATTCTTATTATTCCCGCCGACGAATCGGTTACGGAATCCGAATAGCTTTCGTTCGTGATTGTCTTTGAAATAAAGGAAATACCGGTGTTTTCCGCTCCGACCGCGCGTTCCGCCGCGGCAAGGGTTATATTCTTGTTGGCGACAGAGGACTGCTCATTATACGCCGACTGAATGAACTCTGTACTGCTGAAGGCTAAAACATAGCTTGAAATTTTGTTGTTGTCGTCGTCATAGTCGGACATTTCCGCCTGAATTACGGTGGAATAGCTCTGCTTTGTGTAATCGTCGGCACCCGTCCAGCCGGCAGTCGTACCTACAGGGGCGGCGACAACCGATTCGGGGGTACTCATAAGCGGGGTTACGGTAATAAGCCCCTCGTTATCGAAAGCGGCGGTAATCGGCACATTGTAGCCCGTAATGCAGAGATTCATACCGCTTGTAATATCGTTATCGCTGCTTGCGGGATAAGAGCCCATAGTCATCGGGTCATCGGGCATATAGTTCTGGGAATTTGTTTCAAAGAGTATTCCCTCTCCAACAGCGATTCCCCATTGCTCAAGGAAATCATAAAGGTTGGTAAGATAAGGCGCGGAAGCGTCGGCAAAGAAAATAAGTCCCTTTCCGAGCTTACCGTCGTTTTCAAGAAACGCGGAAAGCGTGTCAAGCTCGGTGCCTAAAAAGTCGGTTGTCGGGGCGGCTATAATAACCGCGTCATATTCGTCGGAAATACTGCCTATCATACTGTCTGAAATCACCGTGATTTCATAATTGTTTTCCTTTAAAAGGGTCTGATAATCGGCGGTATAGTCGCTTTTGGAATGACCTGTTATAAGCGCTGCCTTTTTAGTTTTGTCGCTTGTAACATACGCGATAGCGCTTGTTACCGCAGTTTCGACATTGTTGCCGCCGACCGTGCTTGTCGTATATCCGTAGGAGGCGTAGGTGCTGTCCTCCGAAAGGCTGTATATATCCTTAAAGCCCACAACCTTATAGCGCTCGTTTCCGTTTTTGGTGCAGGAAACTATAATATCGCCGTAATAAAGCTTTTCATTGGAATACTTAGAGGAAATCTCGGTAAATTCCGTACCCTGAGTATCGACATAGCGAAGGCTTATTTTACCGTTATACGCGGGATATTTGTCGAGCAGCTTGATTGTCTGCTTATAATAATCGGTCGCGTCGGAGGTTACGCTGTAAAGATTCTGCGCGTAATAGCTCATATATCCGCCCTCGTAATCCTCGGGAGTAGCACAGACGGTTATCTGAACCTCGCTGTCAAGGCTTTTAAGATAATCGATATTCTCCTCGCTCATTGAGTTTTCCTTTTCGGCGCTCATATCAAATTCCAGCACAAAACGCGTGGAAAGCGCGCTTACAAGGACGTTAAGCAGTATAATGCCCGCCAGTACCGCCGCCGTTATGGCGACAGAAAAGCCGCCCTTGCGTAAAAGTGCCTGATTTTTAAGCTTTTTCGGCTTTTTGTTCTTTTTTGCCTTTTCCTTTTTCGGTTTTTTCTCTTTCTTAGCCTTTTTATCCGTTTCGGGAGCGGTATCGGCGGTCTCGTTTACAGCCGCGGTTACGCTCTCCTCGGTTTCGGGTGTTAAATTCTTATTCTCGTCCATTTTGCTTTCCCTCCTTATGCCCATCTTCTCTTATCAAGCGAACGCACGCACAGGAAGAGGAAGGCGGCGCTGATGCTTACAAAATAAACCACGTCCGATACCGAAAACACGTTTTCACCGAAGTTTTCAAACGCGGTGATAAAGGCGGCTTTTTCGATTATATTAGCAAGCCAGGATACATTTATCATACTCGCAAAGCTTGACATATAAAGCACAAGTATATTGATTACTAAGGTTAAAATCGCCGAAATTACCGAGCTTTCGGTAAGGGAGGATATAAACATACCGATGGCGATAAGGGCGCTGCCCAAAAGCAGCATACCGAACAGGGCGTAAATATAGGACATTATGTTTACGCTGACATAGCTCGCGACTATTATCTCAAAAATAACCGTCGGCGCAAAGCCTATCGCGAAAACCGCAAGCGCCGCCAGAAACTTACCCATTACAATTGAGGTTAAGCTTACAGGCGCGGTGAGCAAAGCCTGATCCACCTTCTGACGCCTGTCCTCGCTCATAAGCCGCATTGTAATCACGGGCATTGTGAAGACTATTACGGTGGACATAGCGACTATAACGGTCGCTGTGTCGGGACTGCCGTAGCTGTAAATCATTGAAAAATATAATCCTAAAAAGAAATAAAATACCGCCAAAACAATAAATCCTATCGGCGTGGAAAAATACGACCGAAATTCTCTTTTAAATACCGCGCGCATTATTTCTCCTCCTCAGTGCTGTTTTCTGTTTTCACGGTAACGGTGTCGCCGTCCGTGACTTCAATATTGACCTGCTCTTGCTGTGCGTTCTCCCCGGGCGCTTCCTCAATTCCCAAAAGCCGCTTTGCCTCGTCGTTGTCGGCGGCTTCGGTGAGGCGCAGGAATATCTGCTCCAAGGATACCTTATTGCTCGTAAGTGATAAAAGGGTTCTTCCCCTTGCGGCTACACGCTTAAACACCTCGCCGCGAATGTCCGCTCCCGTCTCGGGTTCGATAAGGAAGTCAAAGGAATTTTCCTCCTTGCGTCCCAAAGAGGTGACCGATTTTACACCCTTGACGGTTTTAAGCGCGTCAAGCATATCCTGCTCGGAACAAACGATTCTCGCGACAAGCGAATGGTCGCTTGAGAGCTTGTTTGAAAGATTTTCTGGCGTGTCATCGGCGATAATCTGACCTTTGTTGATAATGATTACCCGCTTGCAAACCGCCTGAATTTCCGAGAGTATGTGGGAGGAGAGGATTATCGTGTGATTTTTACCGAGGCGGGATATAAGGTTTCGTATCTCGATAATCTGCTTCGGGTCAAGACCTACCGTCGGCTCGTCCAGAATAAGGACGTCGGGATTTCCTATAAGCGCCTGCGCAAAGCCGACCCTCTGCCTGTAGCCCTTTGAGAGATTCTTTATAAGGCGGTTTTGAACGTTGTCTATCTTAACCAGCCTTAAAATCTCGTCGATATGCGGCTTTTTCGGGAACTTCACCTTTTTAAGGTCGTATATGAAGTTCAGATATTCCCTGACCTTCATATCTACATAAAGCGGCGGAATTTCGGGCAGATAGCCTATACGGCGTTTAGCGTCCTCGGGATACTCCGTAATATCGTAGCCGTCGATAACGACCTTGCCCTGCGTAAGGGAAAGATAGCCCGTAAGGATATTCATAATCGTAGATTTGCCCGCGCCGTTGGGCCCTAAAAACCCGATAACCTCACCCTTTTCAATGTTAAAGCTTACATCTTTAACCGCAAGATGAGTACCGTACCGTTTACTTAGTCCGGTGACTTCAATCATTTGTATTCCTCCAAGAAAAAATTTTTCACTGTCTGTCGGGGTACAGCACGCCCCAGAGTAATGTATATAATATCAAACAAATTTCCGAAAAAATTAAACAAACTGTGAATATTTCTATTATAGCGTACAAAATGCTCCGTATCAAGGGAAAATTACAAAAATTGAACACAGCGTATTTTAACGCCGAGATTGCAATTAAGCCCGTTATATGTTATAATTCACTTAAATAAAAATGTATTATGGGGTGTTCATATGAACGAAAATATCACTTTGGTAGTTATGGCGGCGGGAATGGGCAGCCGCTTCGGGGGGCTTAAGCAGATTGAGCCCATCGGCAAAAACGGAGAAATACTCCTTGATTATTCGGTTTACGATGCGGTAAAGGCGGGCTTCAACAAGGTGGTTTTCGTAATAAAGCACGCCATTGAGCAGGACTTTAAGTCGGTTGTCGGCAAGCGCATTGAAAAAATGGTGAAAACCGAATACGTTTTTCAGGAAACCGACGCTCTGCCCGAGGGCTTTGTCTGCCCGACCGACAGGGTCAAGCCCTGGGGTACGGCTCACGCAGTGCTTTGCTGCAAGGATGTTGTAAAAGAGCCGTTTGCCGTTATTAACGCAGACGATTATTACGGCAAATCCGCCTTTATAAAGACCGCGGAGTTTCTTAAGAGCAATAACAGCGACTACTGTATGACAGGCTTCCGCCTTGTAAATACTCTGACCGAAAACGGCTACGTCTCGCGCGGAGTGTGCGAAATAGAGAACGGAGAGCTTAAATCGGTCACAGAGCGGACAAAGATTATTGACTGCAAATATACCGAGGACGACGGTGAAAGCTGGACCGCTCTCCCGCCCGACACGGTGGTTTCAATGAATCTCTGGGGCTTTATGCCTGATTTGTTCGGTTATGCAGAGAGCGGCTTTGCAGAGTTTCTTAAGGAAAAAATAAACCTGCCTAAAGCCGAGTATTATCTTCCCTCGGTCGTATCCGAGCTTATCGCCTCGGGCGAAAAAAAGGTAAAGGTGCTTATCGCGGAGGATAAATGGTACGGAGTTACATATAAAGAGGATAAGCAAATGGTTTCGGACGCTATCAACAAAATGGCGGATGACGGGCTTTATCCCGAGCTTTAAGAGGGTGCTGAAATGATAATATACAATGCCCTAATCGGCGAAGACTTAAAATCCGTCAAAACAGAGAACGGAAAAATCGCGGAAATTGCCGATAATGTTAAGAACGGAGATATTGACGCCGGCGGCAACCGCCTTATTCCCGGACTTATTGACGTGCACACCCACGGCTGTATAGGTATGGACACTATGGACGCCGACTTTGAGCCGATGTGCCGCTTTTACGCCGAACACGGCACAACCTCCTTTTTGCCCACCACTATGACTATGGGTTACGAAGCGCTCGAAAGGGTTACAAGCGCAAAAACCGATTTTGCGGGAGCGAATATATTGGGCTTTCATTTTGAAGGACCCTATATTTCGCCTAAGCACAAGGGCGCGCAGAATGAAAATTATATCAAAAACCCGTCTATAGAGGATTTCAGGCGTTTTAAGAATGTTAAAATGATAACCGTCGCACCCGAGCTTAACGGCTCTATGGAGTTTATAAAGGCGGTAAGCCCCGAATGTGTTGTCTCATTAGGGCATACCGACTGCGATTATGAAACCGCGATAAGTGCTATCGAAAACGGCGCAAGCTGTCTTACCCACACCTATAACGCTATGCCGCCGTTGCACCACCGCAAACCGGGACCAATAGGCGCGGCGTTTGAAAAGCACATTTACGCACAGCTTATCTGCGACGGCTTTCATATTTCAAAGCCTGTTGTGCTGGCAACCTATAAAATGTTCGGCGCGGACCGTTTAACCTTTATAAGCGACAGCATAAGAAGCGCGGGACTGCCCGACGGCGAGTATGAATCGGGCGGGCTTAAGGTGTTTTTAAAGGACAGCGCGGCACGGCTTTCAGACGGCACCATCGCGGGCAGCAGCGCAACACTTCTTGACTGCGTTAAAACCGCCGTAAAATTCGGTATCCCGTTTGACGACGCGGTGAAAATGGCAAGCGAGACTCCCGCAAATATGCTGGGAATCAAAAAGGGACGTATTGAAAAGGGGTATGACGCCGACCTTCTTATAGTTGATAAGAATATAGATCTTAAAACCGTTATAATAGGCGGAGAAGTATTCTTTAATGTATAGGTAATAATTATACTTCAGTATTCCCCTATCCCCAAATTTTTGGATTTCAATTCATTTATCAGCGCAGACGCGCTTGATATATCAAGGCTTTTGCCGCCCGCCGAAAGAGGCGGCGGCGGTAGGTTTGCAGGACAAACATACCGCGGAAAGGATAAGGTGAACAATATGAAAAAGATTATTTGCAAGGTAGAGTATGACACAGAAAACGCCGAGCTTGTTTTGAAGAAAACCTCGGGCAATTTCGGCGAGCCCGGCGGCTACGAGGAAAGCCTCTACAAGACCGAGAGCGGAAAGTATTTTCTTTATGTGAACGGCGGCGAGGAATCGCCCTACGCTAAAGAGGATATTAAACGTATGTCGGCTGAAAAGGCTCAGAAGTGGGTTGAGGAAAACTCATAATAAGCCTCTAAAAACCCGCCCTGAAATGCAAAAGCATTCCAGGGCGGGTTAATTTATTATCTTTCTTCTTTAAAAGCCTAATAAGCCTTACCCCAATAAAGCATATGCTTGGCCTTTTTGCCGCAGCATACGCACTTACCGTCCAGCTCCTCCTGCTCAAAGGGGATACAGCGCGAGGTCACTCCGGCGTAATCCTTTAATTTGTCCTCGCACTCGCGGTCACCGCACCACATAGCACGGATAAAGCCTGGCTTGCTGTCGGCAATGTCCTTGATTTCCTCTAAGCTGTGCGCGTCAAAGGTCATATTCGCCCTGCGCTCAAGCGCCTTGTTATAAAGTCCGTCGTGTACCGCCTTTAAAAGCTCGGCAAGCTTTGTTTCAAGCTCGTCAAGGGAAACGGCGGTTTTTTCGCCGTTATCGCGGCGTACGATTACACAGCTGTTGTTCTCAATGTCCTTAGGCCCTAACTCCACTCTGAGCGGAACGCCCTTCATTTCGTACTCGGCAAACTTCCAGCCGGGCGACTGCTCGCCCGCGTCGATTTTAGCGCGGCAAACCTTTTTCATTCTTTCGTATACCTCGTTTGCCTTGTCGAGCACGCCCTCCTTATGGGCGGCAATCGGGATAAGCACCGCCTGAATAGGTGCAATAGCGGGCGGAAGCACCAGACCGTTATCGTCGCCGTGGGTCATAATTATCGCGCCTATAAGTCGGGTGGAAATTCCCCAAGAGGTTTCAAACGGGGTCACAGGATTGTTGTTTTTATCGGTATATTCAATCTCAAACGCCTTTGCGAAGCCATCCCCGAAATAGTGGGAGGTACCGCTTTGAAGCGCCTTACCGTCGTGCATAAGCGCTTCAATTGTATAGGTTGCCTCCGCTCCCGCGAAGCGCTCCTTTTCGGTCTTCTCGCCCTTTATCACAGGAATACACAAATATTCCTCGGCAAAGCGGGCGTAAATGTTAAGCATCTGCACAGTCTCTGCCTTTGCCTCCTCGGCAGTCGCGTGGAGGGTGTGACCCTCCTGCCACAAAAACTCGCGCGAGCGCAGGAAGGGTCTTGTGGTTTTCTCCCAGCGCACAACGCTGCACCACTGGTTATAGAGCTTCGGCAGGTCGCGGTAGGAATGAACTATGTTTTTAAAATGGTCGCAAAAAAGGGTTTCGGAGGTAGGTCTGACGCAGAGCCGCTCCTCTAACTCCTCATCTCCTCCGTGGGTTACCCACGCAACCTCGGGCGCGAAGCCCTCAACGTGATCCTTTTCCTTTTGTAAAAGGCTTTCGGGAATAAACATAGGCATATATACATTTTCGTGTCCCGTTTCCTTAAACATACCGTCCACAATATGCTGAATGTTTTCCCAAATCGCGTAGCCGTAAGGTCTTATTATCATACAGCCCTTTACAGAGGAATAATCTATTAAGTCCGCCTTAAGCACAACATCTGTGTACCACTTAGCAAAATCCTCGTCCATAGAGGTGATTGACTTCACCAGTTTTTCTTTTGCCATATAAGGGAGCGTAAAAGCCGCTCCGCTTCCCACCTTTCATACCCAATAGCATAATAA
>CABVAD010000015.1 GCA_902496265.1 uncultured Oscillospiraceae bacterium | reverse complement strand
ATAAAAGCTTCGGGGAGGTAAAAGCGGTATCTGACTTAAGCTTCTGCGTTAAAGAGGGGGAGCTGTTTGCCTTTCTCGGTGAGAACGGAGCGGGAAAGTCCACGACAATCAACATTATGTGCGGCTCTCTTAAAAAGGACGGCGGAACGGTAGTTATAGACGGGCTTAATCTTGATACAAGCCTCGAGGACATAAAGAGCAAGCTGGGCGTTGTCTTCCAAAGCTCGGTGCTTGACAAGTCGCTTACGGTTTACGACAATCTTGAAAGCCGCGCCGCTTTGTACGGAATCAGCGGCTCGGAGTTCAAAAAGGTGCTTTCAGAGCTTTCGGAGTTACTCGAATTTAAGAACCTTTTAAAGCGCACGGTCGGCAAGCTTTCGGGCGGTCAGCGCCGAAGAATAGACATTGCAAGAGCGCTGCTTAATGCTCCTAAAATACTTGTTTTAGACGAGCCGACAACGGGTCTTGACCCGCAGACAAGGCGGCTTTTATGGTCGGTGGTGGAAAGTCTTAGAAAGACAAGGAATATGACCGTGTTCCTTACCACCCATTATATGGAGGAGGCCGCCGAGGCGGACTATGTTGTGATTTTGGACAGCGGAAAAATCTCGGCAAAGGGAACGCCGCTTGAGCTTAAGAATACCTACAGCGGCGATTTTATCACAATTTACAATACGGACGAGGAAACGGTTGCAAAGCTTTCAAAGAATTTTGAAAGGGTGCGTGACGGCTTTAGAATTTCGGTATCAGATACAGCCGAGGCGACAAGGCTTATTTGCGAAAACCCCGAGTTGTTCGTCGATTACGAGATTACAAAGGGAAAAATGGACGATGTTTTCCTTGCCGTTACAGGTAAAAAAATAGGAGGCGATGAAAAATGAGTACTGTTAAAATGCTTTTAAAAAGAAATATTAAGCTGTTTTTTAAGGATAAGGCGATGTTTTTTACCTCGCTTATTACTCCCGTTATCCTTTTGGTGCTTTACGCGACCTTTCTTTCAAAGGTGTATACCGATATTTTTCACGATTCCTTAGCGGGTGCAATTGAGGTTTCCGAAAGCCTGATACGCGGATGCGTCGGCGGTCAGCTTATCTCCTCGATACTCGCCGTATCCTGCGTTACTGTGGCGTTTTGCTCTAATATGCTTATGGTGCAGGACAAGGTCACGGGCGTGGCAAAGGACTTTAAAACCTCGCCCGTAAAGCCGTCAGCCCTTGCTGTAAGCTATTACCTTGCGACCCTTGCTTCAACCTTAATAATCTGCTTTGTTGCAACGGGTATCTGCCTTTTGTATATTGCCGCGGTCGGCTGGTATATTAGCGCGGTAGATGTTATTCTGCTTTTTGCAGATGTGATTTTACTTGTGCTTTTCGGCACAGCCCTTTCAAGCATAATCAATTTCTTTTTGTCAACGCAAGGTCAGATTTCCGCGGTGGGGACTATAGTAAGCTCCGCCTACGGCTTTATCTGCGGCGCATATATGCCCATTTCCCAGTTCGGCACGGGGCTTCAAAGGGTTTTATCCTTTCTGCCGGGTACATACGGCATCTCGCTTATAAGAAACCATGCCCTGCGCGGGGTTTTTGAGGAAATGAACAGCATAGGCTTTCCGAGCGAGGTCACCGAGGCAATAAAGGACAGCGTTGACTGCAATCTCTATTTCTTCGGGGAGAAGGTAGGATTGCCTGTTATGTATTTGATTTTAGGCGGATCGGTAATTGCTCTTATTGGAATTTATATAGCGATGAATGTTATCAGAGGAAAAAAGGTATAAAATAAAAAAATAGGGTGCGCAACGGCTTTAAATTTTATTTTATTTGTGGTATACTAATATTCAGCTGAGCAAAAAGGAGGCGCAGGTTTTAGTGGAACGGTTTGAATTGGTCTCGAAATATAAGCCGACAGGCGACCAGCCCGAGGCGATAGACAAGCTGACCGAAGGCGTAAAAAACGGATTAAAGGAGCAGGTTTTGCTTGGTGTCACAGGTTCGGGCAAGACCTTTACTATGGCGAATATTATCGCTAATGTAAACAAGCCGACCTTGGTTCTTGCTCACAATAAAACCCTCGCCGCACAGCTTTGCAGCGAGTTCCGCGAGTTTTTCCCTAACAACGCGGTGGAATATTTTGTGTCCTATTACGACTATTACCAGCCCGAGGCGTATATCCCCGGGAGCGACACCTACATTGAAAAGGACTCCGCTATTAATGACGAGATAGACAAGCTCCGTCATTCCGCGACCTGTGCGCTTGCGGAGCGGCGGGACGTTATTATTGTCGCATCAGTTTCCTGTATTTATTCTTTAGGCGACCCTATTGATTATAAGAATATGGTAATTTCTCTGCGGGTAGGAATGGAGAAAAACCGTGACGAGCTGTTACACAAGCTTGTAGATTTGCAGTACGAGCGCAACGATATTAATTTTGTGCGAAATAAATTCAGGGTAAGGGGAGACACGGTCGAAATTTACCCCGCAAACTCCTACGAAAACGCTATCAGGGTGGAATTTTTCGGTGACGAAATCGACCGAATAAGCGAAATAAACACCATAACAGGCGAGGTTAAGGCACTTTTGTCCCATGCGGCGATTTACCCCGCCTCGCATTACATTGTTTCAAACGAAAAATTAGAGGACGCGCTTAAGGAAATCAAGGAAGAGCTTGAAGAAAGGGTAAAATTCTTTACCGAAAACGGTCAGCTTATCGAGGCGCAGAGGATAAGACAGCGCACCGAGTACGATATGGAGATGCTAAAGGAGATAGGCACCTGCAAGGGGGTTGAAAACTACTCCCGCGTGCTCTCCCGCAGAAAGCCCGGGAGCGTTCCGTCTACGCTGCTTGACTATTTCCCCGACGATTATCTGCTTTTTGTGGACGAGTCTCATGTGACGCTTCCGCAGGTGCGGGGTATGTACGGCGGCGACCGCGCGCGAAAGGAAAACCTTGTGCAGTACGGCTTCAGACTCCCCTCGGCGTTCGATAACCGACCTCTTAATTTTGAGGAGTTTTACAGCCATGTAAATCAGGCGGTTTTCGTTTCGGCTACGCCCGGTGAATTTGAAAAAGAGCACGCGGCGCAGATTGTCGAACAGGTTATCCGCCCGACAGGGCTTTTAGACCCGAAAATTTCGGTTCGCCCAAGCGACGGACAGATTGACGATTTGGTGTCCGAAATCAATCTCCGTGTCTCCCGCAAGGAGCGGGTGCTTATTACCACCCTTACCAAAAAAATGGCTGAGGATTTAACCGATTATCTTAACGACCTGTCGATTAAGGTGCGGTATATGCACTACGATATCGACACAATGGAGCGAATGGAGATTATCCGCGATTTGCGCTTAGGAGAGTTCGATGTGCTTGTCGGAATTAACCTTTTGCGCGAGGGTCTGGATATTCCCGAGGTGTCGCTCGTCGCTATACTGGACGCCGACAAGGAGGGCTTTTTAAGGAGCGAAACCTCCCTTGTGCAGACGGTGGGCAGAGCCGCAAGAAACGCCGACGGCGAGGTTATTATGTACGCCGACAGCATAACCCCCTCAATGGAGCGGGCAATTACCGATACCGAGCGCCGCAGAACAATACAGAGCCGTTATAACGAGGAACACGGAATTACACCTAAAACGGTTATTAAAGACGTGCGCGATATTATCGAGATAGGCACAAAGGTTAAAAACGATAAGCCTGTTTCTAAGATGTCACGAATGGAGCGCGAGGCAGAGATAAAACGCCTTACAAACGA
The DNA here is from genome assembly GCA_902496265.1 of uncultured Oscillospiraceae bacterium. GTDB lineage: Bacteria > Bacillota > Clostridia > Oscillospirales > Acutalibacteraceae > UBA737. The sequence goes on along the minus strand of CABVAD010000015.1, from coordinate 7,327 downwards.
AATGAAGCAGGCGGCGAAGATACTTGAATTTGAACACGCGGCTTACCTGCGCGATAAAATCAATAAACTCAGAGAAGGTAAATAATGGCAAACGATAAAATTATAATCAAGGGCGCGTGCGAGCATAATTTAAAAAATGTTGATGTTGAAATACCCAGGGACAAGCTTATTGTATTCACGGGTCTTTCGGGCAGCGGAAAATCCTCGCTTGCGTTTGATACCATATACGCCGAGGGGCAGAGACGGTATGTAGAGTCCCTTTCCTCCTACGCAAGGCAGTTTTTGGGACAGATGGAAAAGCCGAATGTAGATACTATCGAAGGGCTTTCCCCCGCAATTTCCATTGACCAGAAAACCACCTCTAAAAATCCGCGGTCTACCGTCGGAACGGTAACCGAAATATACGATTATCTGCGCCTGCTTTACGCAAGAGTGGGGGTACCGCATTGTCCCGTCTGCGGTAAGGAAATAAGCCAGCAGACCACCGACCAGATTGTGGACAGGGTTATGGCTCTGCCCGCGGGCAGTAAAATTCAGGTTTTGTCACCTGTTGTAAAGGGCAGAAAGGGCGAGCATACAAAGGAGCTTGAACACGCGAGAAAGCAGGGCTATGTAAGAGTTCGGATAGACGGCAATATGTACGACCTGTCAGAAGAAATAAAGCTTGAAAAAAATAAAAAGCATATGATAGAAATTGTCGTCGACCGACTTGTGATTAAGGAGGAAATACGCTCCCGCCTTGCGGGCAGTATTGAGACCGCCGCGGGCATTTCGGGCGGTCTTATCGCGGTTGACGTGATAGGCGGGGAGGAGCTACAGTTCTCCCAAAGCTTTGCCTGTGATGAGCACGGCATAAGCATACCCGAGCTTACACCGACAATGTTTTCCTTTAACAGTCCATTCGGCGCTTGTCCAACCTGCACGGGACTCGGAATTTTTATGAAGGTGGACCCTCGGCTTGTGATTAACGATGAAAGCAAGTCTCTGATTGACGGTGCGCTAAGAGCTTCGGGCTGGGGGGTTAATTCCTGGTTTGCTCCCGACGCGGGAACAATAGCTACAATGTATTATAACGGGCTTGCCGAGCATTACGGCTTTGATATTAACACGCCCTACAAGGATTTGTCCGACGAGGTAAAGCAGGCGGTGCTTTACGGAACGGGCGATATTAAGCTTAAGCTTAAAAGGGGCAACACTTTAGGCGGAGGTACTTACGAAGCAACCTTTGAGGGTGTTATTAACAATCTTGAGCGCCGTTACAAGGAAACCTCGAGCGACTATGCCCGCGCCGAGATTGAAAGCTATATGACCGAGCGACCCTGCCCCGACTGCCACGGCAGAAGACTGAAGCCCGAGTATCTTGCGGTCACTGTGGGCGGCAAAAATATTATGGAATTCTGCGATATGTCGGTCACCGACGAGCTTGAATTTATAAACTCCCTTAGCTTCGGCGAACGCGACACTATGATTTCTAAACCTATTTTAAAGGAAATCAGGGAAAGGCTGACCTTCCTTAAAAGCGTGGGACTTGAATACCTTAATCTCTCCCGCTCATCGGGTACGCTTTCGGGCGGCGAGAGCCAGCGTATACGGCTTGCTACGCAAATCGGCTCTTCGCTTATGGGCGTACTTTACATTCTTGACGAGCCGAGCATAGGTCTTCATCAGCGGGATAACGACCGCCTTATCGCTACACTTAAGCGCTTGCGCGACCTCGGCAACACCGTGATTGTAGTCGAGCACGACGAGGATACTATGCGCGCCGCGGACTATATTGTAGACGTAGGTCCGGGGGCGGGTATACACGGCGGAAATATCGTCTTTTCGGGGACGGAAAAGGAACTTGAAAACTGCACCGAGTCGGTAACCTCCGACTATTTGACAGGAAGAAAAAAGATTCCCGTGCCCAAAGCAAGGCGCAAAGGAAACGGCGCGTTTCTTGAAATTAAGGGCGCGGCGGAAAATAATCTTAAAAAAATAAATGTTAAAATACCGCTCGGCACCTTCGTTTGTGTGACGGGGGTATCAGGGAGCGGAAAATCCTCCTTTGTAAACGATATTGTATATAAGGTGTTGGCAAACAAGCTTAACAAGGCGAAAACCGTTCCAGGTGCATATAAATCCTTTGATGGAATAGAAAACCTTGATAAGGTTATTAATATCGACCAAGCGCCCATAGGCAGGACTCCGCGCTCCAACCCCGCCACCTATACGGGGGTTTTCGGAGATATACGTGAGCTTTTCGCCTCTACTAAGGACGCGAAAATGCAGGGCTACACCGCGGGACGGTTCTCCTTTAATGTTAAGGGCGGACGGTGCGAGGCGTGTCAGGGCGACGGTATTTTAAAGATTGAAATGCACTTTTTGCCCGATATTTATGTCCCCTGCGAGGTCTGCGGCGGCAAGCGCTACAACCGCGAGACCCTTAACGTAAAGTACAAGGGTAAGAGCATTTATGACGTGCTTGAAATGACGGTTGAGGAGGGTATGAACTTTTTTGAGAGCATACCGAAAATTCACCGCAAGCTAAAAACCCTCTTTGACGTGGGACTCGGATATATCAAAATCGGTCAGCCCGCCACAACCCTTTCGGGCGGCGAGGCTCAGCGTGTAAAGCTTGCCGCCGAGCTTTCAAAGCGGGGCACGGGCAGGACGATTTATATTCTGGACGAGCCTACAACGGGTCTTCACACCGCCGACGTTCACAAGCTTATTGAGGTTCTACAGCGGTTTGTGGAGGCGGGCAACACCGTGCTTGTAATCGAGCATAACCTTGACGTTATTAAAACCGCCGACCATATTATTGACTTAGGACCTGAGGGCGGCGACAAGGGCGGAACGGTTGTCTGCACGGGCAATCCCGAAAAAATAGCCGCCTGCGAAAGCTCCTACACAGGCAAGTTTTTAAAGAAAATGCTCTAAATTTACACATTATTCACCAATAGAGCAAGTGTGACGATTAAAATATAGTGTAAGGGGTGAGTCTTAGAGGTGTTCGGATATATCAGAATCGCAAAGCCCGAGCTTAAGGTCAAGGAGTACGATACCTATAAGGCGGTCTACTGTACCCTTTGCCGAACTCTCGGGAAGAATTACGGCATCTGGACCCGCTTTACCTTAAGCTATGACTTCACCTTTTTAGCACTTCTTAATATGTCTCTGTCGGACGGATGCGATGCGGTCGAGCGTAAGAGATGCACTTGCAATCCGCTGAAAAAATGCAACTACTGCAAGAGCGACGATAAAATCAAAATGCCCGCCGCAGCGGCTATGATAATGGTTTATTACAAGCTGCTTGACAATATAAAGGACGAAAAGGGCATAAAAAAATTAGGCTTTATCGCCTTAAAACCGCTTTTCTCCCACGCCCATAAAAAGGCGGCGCGGCTTTATCCGCAAGTTGAGGAGATTATATACGATTATATTTCGGAACAGTCAGCCCTTGAAGACGGCAACTGTACCGAGCTTGACAGAGCCGCCGACCCTACCGCCAAAGCACTTTCCTCGCTTTTACAGCTTTGCAGTGAGGACTTAACACAAAAACGGGTGCTCGACCGTTTGGGCTACTGTCTCGGGCGGTATATCTACATTTTGGACGCGGCGTGCGACCTGCCCGACGATGTTAAAAGCGGTTCATATAACTGTTTAAAGGCGTCGCTTGAGGGGGACACGCAAAAATACGCAAAAGACAGGGCAATGCCACAGCTTTATTTCTGCGTCAACGAGGCGGGCAGGGCATTTGAACTGCTTGATATAAAAAAATACAGGACGATTCTCAGCAACATAATTTATTTGGGACTTGAGGATACATTCAAAAAGGAGTTAAAGATATGAAAGATCCGTACGCGGTATTGGGCGTTTCAAGGAACGCGAGCGACGACGAAATCAAAAACGCTTACAGGGAGCTCGCGCGCAAGTATCACCCCGATAATTACACCGATAACCCGCTTTCCGACCTTGCGGGCGAAAAGATGAAGGAGATTAACGAGGCGTACGACCAAATTATGAACTCTAGGCGTTCGGGCAAACATAACAGCAACGCGGGCGGAGGCTTTGACGCTAACGCCTCCTCGTCCTTTCCCGAGGTCAGAAGTCTTATAAATCAGGGCAGACTTGAACAGGCACAGGAGGTGCTGGACGGCGTTCCGCCCCAGTCCCGCGACGCAGAATGGTACTTCCTTAACGGCACCGTGCTTTACCGCCGCGGTTGGTTCGATCAGGCGTTTACAAGCTTTGCCACCGCTTCGAGAATGGACCCCTCAAATATGGAATACCGCAACGCGGTAAACAACGCCCAGCGCCAGCAGGGAAGACAGCACAACCCCTACCGCACCTACGGCGGGGGCACAGGCGGCTGCGACGGCTGTGATATTTGTTCAAGCCTTATCTGCGCGGACTGTTGCTGTGAATGTATGGGCGGAGATTTAATTCCCTGCTGTTAATTTGAGTGTTTAGAAAGGGAAGCGGTAATTTGAAACAAAATGTTAAAATCACATTATGCGGAATAACGGTTGCGCTGTCGGTGGTTTTTATGCTGCTGTCCTATTTTCCTTATTTCACCTATGCCGTTCCCGCGATAACGGGACTTCTTACAATGATGCTGGTTATCGAGATAAATGTAAAATGGGCGTTTGTAGCGTATATAGCCGCCTCGGTGCTTATATTTATTTTCGCCGAGCCCGAAAGCAAGCTTATGTATATCTGCCTTTTCGGGTATTATCCGATAGTAAAGTCATTGATAGAAAGAATAAACAAGCCTGTAATTGAATGGGTTTTAAAGCTTGCGGTATTTAACGCCGCCGCGATTATGATTTATGCGGTATTTGCGGGAATTTTCGGCGTTTCGATTGAAGATTTCGGCACACTCGGAAAATACGGCGCGTATATATTTTTGGGACTTGCAAACGCGGTTTTTGTTCTCTATGATATTACGGTTTCAAGACTTTCGGGTACATATATGTACCGAATTCACCCGAAGCTTCAAAAACTGCTTAAAATATGAAAAAAGGCTGTCCGTTGCGACAGCCTTTTAGCTTTAGATAACCTTACTTAAAAAATCCTTAAGTCTCGGACTTTGCGGATTGCCGAATACCTCTTCGGGAGTACCCTGCTCCATAATTATTCCCTGGTCGATAAACAGCACGCGGTCGGCAACCTCCCTTGCAAAGCCCATTTCGTGGGTTACAACCGCCATTGTCATACCGTCGTTGGCAAGCGCCTTCATAACGTCCAGCACCTCGCCTACCATTTCGGGGTCGAGGGCGGAGGTAGGCTCGTCAAACAGCATAACATCAGGCTGCATACAAAGCGCGCGGACTATTGCGACGCGTTGTTTTTGTCCGCCCGAAAGCTGGGAGGGGTATGCGTTAGCCCTGTCCTTAAGCCCGACGCGTTCAAGCAGGGAGAGAGCACGTTCCTCTGCTTCCGCCTTAGTGGCTTTTTTAAGCTTTACGGGCGCGATTGTCATATTCTTAAGCACCGTCATATTGGGGAAAAGGTTGAACTGCTGGAAAACCATTCCCATCTTTTGGCGGTGTATATTTATGTTTACCTTGGGGTCGGTAATGTCCGTTCCCTCAAAGTAAATATGCCCGCCTGTCGGCTCTTCAAGGAGATTGAGGGTACGCAAAAAGGTGGATTTTCCCGAGCCCGAAGGACCTATTATAACCACAACCTCGCCCTTTTTAATCTCGGTATCAATGCCCTTTAAAACCTCGATTTTGCCGAAGGATTTTTGCAAATTTTCGGTTTTGATAAGCACCTCGTTAGTGGTCACTGGTACGCAGCCTCCTTTCAAGCTTTCCTACAAGCCAGGTTAAAATCATAACTATTACAAGATAAATAGCCGCCACGGTGATAAGGGGCAGAAAATAGGAATAGGTGCGCCCCGCAATCGAATTGCCCGCCTTGGTAAGGTCTACAACTCCGACATAGCCCGCTACAGAGGTTTCCTTTAAAAGGGCGATAAACTCATTGCAGAGGGTAGGGAGGACGGTTTTGAACATCTGCGGAATAACAATATGTATCATAGTCTGAATGTAGTTAAGTCCAAGACTGCGCCCCGCTTCAAACTGTCCGTTATCCACAGCCATAATTCCGCCGCGGAAGATTTCCGCAACATATGCGCCCGAATTAATACCGAATGCAAAAATGCCTATCGGCACGCCGTCCCTTACCGAGACAAAAATCAGGAAATATGAAATCATAAGCTGAACGACAACAGGCGTTCCTCTGATAACCGTTAAATAAATTTTGCAAACAGCATTTAAAAACGCCAGTATAAAATATCCTATGCTTTTGTGCTGGCGCATTTTGTCGCGGTTTTTATCGTATGTAGAGCGCACGGCGGCGACAATTATACCTATCGCGATACCGATAAGCAACGCGCCGAAGGTAATCTTAAGGGTGTTTACAAAGCCCGTTATCAGCTGCTCGTAGCGGTTTCCCTCAATAAAAACGAACCTGAACTCGTCCGCGAGGGAACTGAACCAGCCCGAAACAGCGTTAATTATGCTTGCCAATGCATTAACTCCTTTCTTATACCAAAAAACAGGGCGGTTGAAAAACCGCCCCTAATTATTTTAATTAGTCAGCCTTGATGTATGTGTCAACAACCTTTTTAACCGAACCGTCCTCGATAAGCTCCTTAAGGGCGTTGTTTACCTTTTCCTGAAGCTTGGTGTTTTCCTTTGCAAAGCAGATTGCGTAATCCTCGGTTACATATTCGGTATCAAGAATCTTAAGACCCTCGTTTGCGGCGACATACGCCTTTGCAGGCTCGTTATCGATAATAACGCAGTCAACCTTGCCGCCCTTTAAGGCCTCAACCGCAAGCGCTCCGTTCTGATAACCGGTTACATTTTCTTCGCCGTAGCCGCCGTTCTCAGGCTTATCGGAAGCGTAAATATAACCCGTTGTACCCTGCTGAGCGCCGATTTTCTTGCCGTTCAAATCGTCGATGGATTTAATATCGCTGTCTTCCTTAACGATTACAACCTGAACGCCTGTGGCGTAGGAATCGGAGAAGTTAACCTTTTCCTTTCTCTCGTCGGTAACGGTCATACCCGCCATACCCATATCGTACTTGCCTGACTGAACGCCAGGGATAATGGAGTCGAAATCAACGTCTGCAATTTCAAGCTCGAGGTTTAATTTTTCGGCGATAAGCTGTGCTACCTCGGCGTCGATACCTACGATTTTGTCGCCCTCCTTGTACTCATAGGGCGGGAACTCGGCGTTGGTCGCCATAATAAGCTTGCCTTCCTTAGCCGTCATAGACTTACTGCCGCAGCCGCAGCAGATAAGAGCGATAGCCAAAGCGGCTAAA
>CABVAD010000014.1 GCA_902496265.1 uncultured Oscillospiraceae bacterium | reverse complement strand
AAAACGCGGCTATACGGTTTATTTTAATAAAGATATTACTTCATTCACCTCTGCAATGATTCCGTAATCAGAGTATTTAAAGATCGGTGCTTCCCTATCGGGATTGACCGCGATAACCGTTCCCGAACGCCGAATACCCGCTATATGATGAACCGCACCCGAAATACCGAGCGCAATATAGACATCGGGATTAACCGATTTTCCGGTAAGCCCGACCTGAAGCTCATACGGCAGAAAATCATTATCAACCATTTTTCTTGTGGCGGCTATGTCAGCGTTTAGGCTATCGGCAAATGCCTTAATTTCTCCGATACTTTCCTTTGCTCCAAAGCCTATTCCTATGATAATATTATGCCTTTCTTCCGTTAAGGTTCTTACAGTTGCCATAGGAGGTGCGGTAATACAGCGGATTTTCGCAATGATGCTTCCCGAGCAGGCGGGACGGTACATATAAAGGGTCTCGCCGTCGGTTTCAAGGGAGGTACAGTCGGCACAAAGACCCGTTTTAAGCAGAGCCGCAACCTGCGGAGCGATTGCCTTTGAAAGCGGATCACTCCCCCACAAAACCGCGTTAGGTTTGCCGTTTTTTATAAGCTCGGCCATTTTTTCGGGGCTGTCAATCGGAATAACGGTGATACTTTCGCCGACGGTTTCAGCCGCCTCGCGGGGAGATTCGCCTACTGTCCAGACATTTTTAAGCTTATTTTCACTTTCGGGCAGAACGGTTTTTTCTCTGCCTTTTTTTACACCGCTTTCTATCGCAAGCTTAAGCTCTGACGGCGCTATGAATTTACAGCGGCGGCGGTCCTGCTCGTTTTCAAAGGTTTTAACAACCCTTGTCGGCGAGCCCGCAAGTCCGCAGCGGGATAAATCGGCGTATAAGTCCGCCGCGCCTAAAGCAGTAACGGGCGCGGTCTTTGAACGTATGCTCGGAAGTCTTAAGCTAAGACTTTTTTCCACAGTTATAAGTGCGGGAAAATCAGCCGAAACGGTTTCGCCCGCGCGGTTAATACCGACTATTTTTTCTTCACAGTCTGCAACCGTCATAATATTGGTCAAAAGCTTATAGCCCGTGTTCACCGAAAGTGAGGGACCGACCTGCCCTGTGTCGCCGTCGACCGACTGCCTGCCACAGATTATAAGGTCGGGCTTTAAGCGATTGATTGCAAGCGAAAGGGTGTAGGATGTCGCAAGGGTGTCCGCTCCCGCAAAGGCTTTATCGGTAAGCAGTACCGCCTCCTTAGCGCCGAGCCGCGTTAGGTTTTCAAGGAAAGGGGCGGTTTTTTCGGGTCCCATACTGAGAAGTGTTATATCCGCGCCTTTTATTCTCAGCGCGGTCTCGTATGCGCTCGCATCGAACGGGTTAATCTCGCCGTCCGCCGACTGTCTTATACAAACAACTACCTTCATAACTACCTCGCGGAATAAATCGGGGCTAACGCATCGTGAATTTTCTTGTATTCATCGAAAACTTTGCGGTAATTTTCGGTGTTTTCGGGATTGGGTACGGTGACAGATTTCGGCTTAACGCATTTTTTCACCGCGTCGGCGGGGTCTTTGAATACTCCCGCTGCAATCCCCGCAAGCATTGCAGAGCCTAAAGAGGAATCGCTGCTCTCGGCGGTTTTAAGTGTAATTCCGAGTACGTCCGCCGTCATCTGACGCCAAAGCTCACCCTTTGTTCCCCCGCCTATAGCCGCGGCGGTATCCTTATATGATATACCGAGACTGTCGAGTGCAATTTTAGAGTCAAGCAAGGAATAGCATACCCCCTCAAGCACCGCGCGGGTAAAATGCGCCTTTGTGTGGGTGGCGCGTATTCCCGTAAAGCTGCCGCAGAGCGTCGGGTCGGCGTAAGGGGTAAGCTCGCCGTTAAGATACGGGTGAAAAATAAGCCCCCCACAGCCTATCGGGATTTCCGCCGCCTTTTTATCAAGCTCCTTATAATCCCCGCCGAAGGTGTCCCTGTACCAACGGTAGGAAGCGGCACAGGATTTTGTCGCCGTGCCGGGATACCACAGCCCTTTAGATATATGGGAGTAGTTAACAAGGTTGCGGTCGGGATAAGGACGGTCGGTTATAACGCATATGCGCCCCGCCGTCGCAAGCTTTACCGTAACGTCTCCCTTTTCGACCGCGCCCGAGGCAAAGACCTCCATACAGGTATCGGTTGTGCCGCAAATCACCGGAGTACCCGCTTTAAGCCCCGTCGCTTTAGCGGCGGCTTCGGTAACGCTTCCGATAATATCGGTCGGGCTTACGATAGGCGGCAAAACCGCTTTATCAATTCCGCCTAAATCGCACAGCCCGTCCGACCATTTTAACGTATTGCAGTCAAAAAGCATACTGCCCTGAGCCTCGATATAATCGGTGCAGAAAACGCCTGTCAGGAAAAATCTTATGTAATCCTTTTCAAAAAATATATGCTTTATTTTTGAAAAAATATCGGAATGATTGGCTTTAAGCCACATAAGCTGAGGCAATGTCCAGATAGTGTCCGGACGGTGAAAAGCCTTTTTGAATATCATATCGCCGTGCTTTTCGCGAAGAAGCTCAGCTTCCTTGCGTGAGCGTGAGTCGGTCCAATGAATTGCATTACAAAGCGGCTTAAAGTCACCGTCGCAGGGCAGAAAGGTATGGGTTGCGGAATCAATCGCTACAGATAGAATATCCGCACTGTCTACGCCGCTGATATTAAGCACCGCGGCGGTATTTCGGCAAAGGGAGTTTATCCAGTCGTCGGGAGACTGCTCACATGCACCCGCCTCGGGATAAAGTGTAGGGTATTCCGCCGTGCTTTCGGCAATTATATTGCCGTTTGTATCAATAAGCGTCGCCTTTGACGCGCCGCCTCCGAAATCTATTCCGAGAATATATTTCATAAATCCTTCCTCCTATAAGAAAATCGCGAACATCACGGGTATAGTCACTATCGAAATCAAATGAGATATGAGCGCCATAGAAGCCCCGGGAGTGGTGTCACCACCGTAAGCGGCGGGAAACACCACCGTGTTGAGACCTAACGGCATAGCGGTAGCGCAGAGCGCCGCGCGTATTATAGCCTTATCGGTTTTTAAAGCCAATAAAACAAGCATAAACAGCGTGGGCAGAATTATGAGGCGGATAACCGAGGCTAAGTACACCTTTTTGTCGCTCGCGAGCTTTTTAAGGCTGTATTCGCCTATTACAAAGCCCGTAAGCAGCATAGCAAGCGGAGACATACACGCCCCCGCCGAGGAAATCGCCGCGGTTACGAATTTAGGCAGAGGAACGGCGGTAAGTCCGCATACCGCGCCGAGTATCAAGGAAATAAAAATCGGATTTATAAAGGCTTTAACGCTGATTTTTCCGCCCTTTTCATTAGGTATCAGCGACGCCGTGCCTATCGAATACACATAAAGATTAAGCGGCAGGGTGAAAATCATATAATCAAAGAGTATTTCCTCGCCGAACACTCCCAAAACCACGGCGTTGCCCATAAAGCTGAAATTTGCAACCGCAAAGGAATAGGTGTAAATCCTGCGCTGATAGCCGTCCTTTGTGAAAAGCTTAGCCAAGAAAATACCTATCGGCAGAGAGACGAGCATAATACCCGCGCCGTAAAGCATATATATCCATTTTTCCCTGAAATTTTCCACCGTACAGTATTTGTAAAAAACCGAAAAAACAAGGCAAGGCACAAAGGCGTAGGTTTCAAGCTTTGAAAGCACCACCGAGTCGTCGAGCGGCAAAAGCCTTTTTTTGTTTAAGAAGAAGCCCAGCGCCATAAATATGAACAGCACCAGCATTTGATTTAAAGTTGCTGAGAAAACCTGCATTTTTAACTTCCTTAATATTTAATTTCAAAATTTTTGCCCGTTATTCCCGAAACGACGCCCTTGCTTATCAGCGAAGAGTTTTCCACGTGGGCTATAATCCATTTATTTCTACGGAACAAAAGCGGATTATCTGCCTCTTCCTCAAGAGGTGTGTTTGTACCGAGCGGCAGACCCACAACACAGCCGAATCCGCTTTTTTCGGTTTCACAGGGGCAGAAATGAAGCGTTGTCGCGTAAACCTCGGCGGCTGTGCCCTTTGGCAGATAAAACGCCTTAAAGCTCGAGGAATCGATTTTTCCGTTTTCTATATCCCATACGTGACCTAAAATCAGTACAAGCGGTGTTACGGCAATGTTAATTTCGCTCGAAAAGTGCCATTCGGCGGCGTTTAAAAGGCTGTTGTGTCCGTGACAGTAGCCGATTTGCGTGGGAAGAGTACCGAAAAATCCCTTTTTAATTTGATCGGCTATTTGAAGTCTCTCAAAGCTTTCCTCCCTCGGAGAATAAGCAGAGCCGGCTTCAGGTCTTTCAATCTTTTCGGCGGCGGCGATAATTTCCGACGTATCAAGGACTGTAATTACCCTTCCGAAGGTCTTGAAGTTGCTGTCGTTTACCGAATAAAGCTTTATATCGGGATTTTTTTCCTTAAGAATATTAAGCATAGTAAGTTCTCCTGATTATAGCATAATAGAGATATGCTTGGAGGCATATCTCTATCGTTTTATTTGTTTTCAATCCAAGCGTGGTCGGGGTCGGAGCTTCTGTTAAAGCCCTGATGGTCGCCCGCCATAAGCCAGAGGAAATAGGTCTGATAGCCCGGGGTTGCAACGGTGGTGTGATAGCCGTAGGGAAACTCCACCAGCTCGTCGTTTTTAACGCGGTAAGCCTCGTCAAGAGTACCGTCCGCCGTGTAAAGGCACTGTACCGCAAAGCCCTGTTTCGGGTCAAAAAGGAAATAGTAAATCTCCTCCGCTATGCACTCTTTAGGCATATTGTCCTCGTCGTGCTTGTGCGGAGGGAAGCCCGCCCAGTTGCCCTCGGTCACATACGCCTCGCCGACGGTCAGATGCTTTGCGTTTGAATTTCCGTCGATAATAAAGCTCGTTTCACGCTGATAGGGCTGTTCGCCCAAAAGCTTTAATACAACGTGATCTTCTCTTAAAACCTGAGGCTCGGTCTTCTCGTCTATTAAAGAGGCACAAACCGCGATTTTAATGCGGTCTCTTGCGGTAACCGTAAGCTTCTGCCCGCGCGGCATATAAAAGCTTTCCGCTTTTCTGTTTTCAAAAACGGTGTTTCTGTTACCGATATTTTCCCACCTTACGCCGTCAAAGGAAACGTCGCAATGGCCCTCAAGCATAATAAATGCGGTTTCCTTATCCTCTGTATTATAATCCAAAGATTCGCCGCCGTCAAGCTCTATCATACCGAACTCAAGCATTTTTAAGGAACATTCGCCGATTTTGCTTATCGGGGTGTAGCCCTTAGCCGGCTTATATGCTTTTTTATAGTTCATAACCGTTCTCCTTTAAAAATATTTTTACGGTTTCAAAATCGGGTACGCTTTCCCTCGCCCCTACTCCCGTGCATTTAATCGCGGATACCGCGCTTGCGAAGTAACAGCATTTAAGGTAATCATATCCCTTAATCACTCCCGCGGCAAAAGCACCGTGGAAAACATCGCCCGCGCCGTTTGTATCGACCGCCTTTGCGGGAAAGGCGGGATAGGCGGTAATATTATCGCCGTCAAAAATTATTCCGCCCTTTTTGCCCTGCGTTATTACCACAACCTCGGGACGGTAGGTTCCGTAAAGCATAAGCGCCGCGTCTTCGGCTTTTTCACAGCCGGTAATGCTGAGCGCAAATTCCTCCGACGGAATTAAAATATCCGCAAGCGGCAAAAGCCCGCGCACTCCGTCATAAAGTCCGCCCGCGTCATACAAAACCTTTGCGCCGCCTTCGTGCGCGATCTGAGCGGCGTTTATTGCCGCATTAAGTTCGTTTCCGTCAACCATCAAAAGCTCGGCGTTTTTAACCGCGTTTTCCTGATTAGCGGTAAGCTCAAGCGGCGGCAGATCGCCCTTGTCAAACACGCAGGTGCGGCTGGAGGTTTTATCCGACAGCCAAATCACCGATGTAAAGGAGCGATAGCCCGATTTTACCGTAATATTTTCGGTCTTTACTCCGTATTTTTTAAAATCGTCTTCTAAAAAACGTCCGCCCGCGTCGTTTGACAGCACGCCGATATACTCGGCTTCGCAATCAAGCTTTGCCGCGGCGACGAGTCCCGTGGCAACAGGACCGCCGCCCGCCTGCTTGGAGCTTCCAGCTCTAAGCTTTGTATCCTCATTCGGATAATAGGGCACGCTTACCAGCGTATCCATAACGCAGGCGCCTATTCCGACAATACCGCTCATATGCTCGCCTTTCCCAAAGCGCCGGTCAGCGCGATCTTATTAAGCGCCAGCTTTTTAACGCTCTCGATTGAGGGCTTCATAAAGAGGTCAACCGCAAGGCTTCTGTTCGGATTGTCAAGCTCCGCTTTAGCGCCCTCAGCGAAAGCACAGCACACGTCGGTGCCGATGTTCATTTTGCGTATTCCCGCGTCAATAGCGGCTTTTACCTGATCGTCGGGGATTCCCGAGCCGCCGTGAAGAACAAGCGGAATACCGCCTGTCGCTTTTCTGATAGCCTTTACCCTTTCAATGTCGAGCTTCGGGGGCTTTTTATAGTGTCCGTGCGCGTTGCCGATAAGTACGGCAAGACAGGTAACGCCTGTTTCCTTGACAAACCTTGCCGCCTCATCGGGATTGGTAAATTCGTCCATAGCGTCGTCGTTTACGCTTCCGATATGACCGAGCTCTCCCTCAACGCCTACGCCTACTGCCTTACAGGTCTCGACAATATGCTTTGTAAGCTTAACATTTTCCTCATACGGGTGAGCCGAGCCGTCAAGCATTATGCCCGTAGCGCCCCAGTAAAGCGCGCGGGTAACCTCCCACTCCGAAGGACCGTGGTCTAAATGAAAGCAGACGGGCACGCTCGCCTTTTTAGCGGCGGCAAGAACCACAGGTGCTAAATAATATCCGACCTGCTCATTAAAAAGGCGGGGATAAACCTGCATAATAATCGGAGCTTTCGCCTCTTCCGCCGCGGCGGCGACTCCCATTACGGTTTCAATGTTGTAAACATTAAAGGCAGGTACGCAGAAATTTTCTTTCTCCGCCAAACCGATTATTTCCTGTAAAGAAACTAACATTGTTTATTCTCCTAATATTAAGTCTTCAATCGACAAAATCTCAACCTTATCCTGCTTTACCGATTTAAGGGCGGCATATTCCGAAACGCAGGCGGTTACTATTGCCTTTTCCTTTATGCTTTCAGCATTGAAAATTCTGCGTGCCGCAACTTCTTCAATAACGTCGGGTATATACTCTGCCATAAGAAGATTGCCCGCCCATATGGTTTCCTTACGGTTGAGGAATAATTCGTGAAGCTCTGCAAACGCCTTTACAATCTCGCGCGGTTCCTCGGTTTCCTCAAGGTCGCGGGAGAGCTGATACGGGTCTTGGAAAACCACGGTTTTACCCGTATTCTTAGCATTAAGCTTTCCGTCTTTAATAAGTCCTGCTACAAACGTGGTGTATGTAACGGCAGAGGCTTTAACCTCAATTCCGTATTCCTTATAAAGCTGTTTTACGGTCTTCGCGTCGGTCGGGTCATAGAGAACAACCGTCTTATAGCCGCCGAAAGCTTGGGCAGCATTTTCCATCTGCTTTTTGGTTTCGTCCGCCGCGCTTATAAGGAAGTCAAGCTGTGCGCCGCTTGCCGGTTCGTCCTCCAAAACGGTAAAGCTGACATTTGCTTTTTCAAGCACTTTAATAGCCTTTACCGCCTGATCGGGTACTTTGTAACGCGCGTCCGCACCTAAATAAAGGAGGGTGTCGGTCTTTTCGCTGTGCGCGGCGATAGCCTTTTTAAGGTCGGCTGAAAGCTCGGTTACACCGTAGGCGTTGCCTGTATCAAGGCAGTTATCAACAAGTCGGTTGATGTAATCGGGAAGCTTGTTTTCAAGTGCCGCCTTAAGTCTTACTTCCTTTGCGAACATAACGGGATCCCAGCCCGTAACGCAGACATTTACACAGCCGCCGCAGGTGCAGCATTCATATATATTATCCATTATTTCGGAAAGATCGATAGCCTCGCGGTTTACAAGTGAGATGCCAAGCGCGCGAGCACGGGCGGTGCTTCTCTCGTGTCCTGTAGCATTGCCTATCGGGCAGATGTGATGACACATCCAGCAAAAACGGCAGGAATCAACATGTTGTTTAGCTTTTTCAGATAAATTCATTTGACTTTCCTCCTAATTAAAGACCTAACTTAAACGGATTCATAATGCCGTTCGGGTCAAGCGTTTTCTTAAGGCCCTCAAATACCTGCATTGCGGGGCCGTACTGCTCCTTCATAAGTCTGCCGAGCTTTATGCCCACACCGTGGTGGTCGTTTACAACACCGCCGTGAGCGAGCGCTGTGCGGACGCCGCAGGTCCAGACAGCCTGATGAAGTCTTAATGCCTCGACAGGATCCTCCGGAACGTCCTTACCGTCGATAATAAAGCGGTCGTAAACCATTGCGCCCCACTCGTACCAATGCGAGAAATGCGCGATAAACCTTGCCTGCGGGAAGTTTGTTTCAATAGCCTCTTTCATAGCCCAGTAGATTTCCTCAATCTTGCCGTAGGGTGCTATTGTGTCCATTGTGCCGAACATCTGCGGAATATCCATCATATGACCCGGATAGAAGAAGGTAATCTTCTCCTCCCACCACTTTTTGCCGTATTCGTCGCCTAAGTCCTCAGCGCCGTACTTTGCGAAGGTCTTAAGTAGTATCTTTTCCTCAACCTCAACCATTTCGCGGTCGCCCTCGTAGGCTACATTCATAAATGCACCCTTGCGCTCAACGCCGACAATCTTTTTAATAAGTGTGGAGGTCTCCGCCTCGTCGTAAAGACGCATTACAGAGGGCTTGAACTTCTGCAAAAGCTCGCGGGACGCCTTGAACGCACCCTCCATATCCTGGAACAGGAAGCCCCTGAAACGGCGCTCCTCGGGCTGGTCGAAAATGCGTATCTGTGCCTTTGTAATAATTCCGAGCGTACCCTCAGAGCCGATGAATATCTGATTTAAGTCAGGGCCTGCGGCGTGCTTGGGTGCGGGAGAGGTATTAATAATGTCACCGTTCGGGAGCACTACCTCCATCTGGAGCACCATATCGTCTATCTTGCCGTATTTTGTTGAGCATACGCCGATACCGCGGTGAGCCAAAAAGCCGCCGACGGTCGAGCAGGTAAGACTTGAGGGATAGTGCATTGTAGCCTTGCCGACCTCGTTTGCCGCCCATTCAATGTGCTTGTAGATAGCGCCCGTGCCGCACTCTATATACATACCGTCGGTATTTACCTCGTAAATCTTGTTCATTCTCTTGGTGTCGATAACGATACCGCCGCAGACGGGGATTGCACCGCCCTGCGTGCCGCCGCCAGCGCCCCAGGTGGTAACGGGAAGCTTGTAGTAATTGGCGATTTTAACAACCTTGGATACTTCCGTCGCGTCCTTCGGGCAGACTACAAAATCCGCCTCGGGCATACGGCAACCGCGGTCAGCCCACATACGGGAAAGCCAATAGTAGTCCACGCTGTGGGTCACCTTGTCGATAGAGCGGGTAGAGCAGTTTTCCTTGCCTACCGCGTCCTCAAGCTCGGTGAGGATCATTGCAAACAAAAATTCGTTCATCTGGTACTGCATTTTTTTATCTCCTTTTAATTTTAGTCTAAAGAGGTATCGATTTTAAGATCAGGCACATACTTGCAAAACTCGCGGAGCTCCTTTGTATAGTCGCCCTCGATTTCGGCAAAATGGTGGATATACGGACCGTCTAAAAGTCTGTCCTCCACAGCCTGCAAATTGTCAAACTCGCCCCAGATATATGTGCCGTGGGTCTGAGGCCCTTTGGTAGTACGGCATTTAAGCGGCAGGAGCATATAATCTCCGCTTTCCTGATCAATTCGGGCAACGGTATATTCCCCGTCCTTTGCCCTGAACCACTCGCGCTGATTTACAAGGCGGGCTTCAGAATCGGGAGCTTTGACAGAAAGCGGAAAAGGTCCGCAATGCCATAAAAGCTCGGCGTTTTTGTTTTCGGGGTGGCGTACCGTGAACTCGCCCAAAAACGGCTTTTTCTTACCGAATGAGGCACAGGAAAGCAGAAGCATCGTAATCGCGCAATGTATATCGCTCTCGCAGGAAACAATGTAGCCTAAATCGTTTAAAATTCCGTAAACCGCACAGGGTGCGAGTCCGTCGAACATCTGGGGAGTCGCCGTCCAGCACTCGGCGGAGAGAATATCAAGCTTGTTTTCTTCAAAGAGACGCTTGTATGTAACAGCAAGGGTCGCCATACGGTTTACATACTGCGGTGTAAGCTCGTCAAGGGTGTAATTTTTAAGTATGTAATCCTCAATTTCGGCGATTTGCGTCTTACAGCTTTCGGCGGTTTCGTTAAACATATTCTGAATAACAGCCATATTAAAGGGGGTAATGCGAAGTCCGAATTTTTCCATAAGCTCGCCCTCGTTCCAGATTACCGAGTAGAAGGGCGCGGGGCGGATTCCTATCTGACCGATACGCATATCGGTAAAATTCTTTACCATACAGGCTACGCGGGCAAAGCTTTCAAAGCCCTCTTTAAATTCTTCAGAGTCCACACGGCAACAGGGCAAATGCGAAAACGGAATGTGAAAGCGCTGAAGCTGACGGGAAACTCCGAACAGACCGCACTGGGAATCGGTCGGTCTCATACCGTCCTTATAGTATTCGTCATCAAGCGGCGCCCACAAAAGCAGGGGCTTTCCGAGAGCCTTCGCAAGCTGTGCGGCGGCTTCCTCGTTTCCGAAATTGCAGTTGATTATCATAACTGCGTCAACATTTTCCTTTTTAAAGCGTTCGACAATATCCTCGGCGGATTTTTCGTCGAAAATCAGGTCGGCACAGCCGAGTCCCTTGCTGTCGGCAAAGCTGACGTTTTCGGTTGTGAAATTCTTTTCAATATAATCTACAAATCTGTGACCGCGCTCCTCGGCTGAAACCCATGTTAAAAAGGTTTTTGCCGGACGGTTCGTGGTGTTGCGGCGCATAGGCACAAGTCCTATTTTTACATTATAATCAAGCATTTTTTCACCATATACCTTTCGCCCGCGTACAGCGGTTATTTACACATATAACATAACAAAAATTGCTTGCAACTGCAATAGGA
>CABVAD010000013.1 GCA_902496265.1 uncultured Oscillospiraceae bacterium | reverse complement strand
TTTCAAGGCAATTAGTATTTAGTATGTTAACGGACGGAGAGAACTATGAATATTACTGTTGACGGTCTTAACATAGAATATACCGAAAAGGGGTCGGGTATTCCCGTCCTGCTCCTGCACGGCTGGAACTCCTCCTTTGAGGTTTACGGCGGTATAATTTCGGCGCTTTGCGACCGCTGTCGGTTGGTGGCTGTAAATTTCCCCGGGTGCGGCGGCTCGGATACTATGAAAGAGCCGTGGACTCTTAACGATTACTGTGATTTTGTGCTTGAATTTATGAAAGCGGTAGGGCTTAATAATCCGATTATGATAGGTCACTCCCACGGCGGCAGGGTAATCCTTAAAATGGCGGCGGCGGGTATGGTAAAGCCCCCTAAAATAGTTTTGCTCGATTCGGCGGGTCTGATACCGAAAAAAAGCGCAAAGCAGAAAATAAGGGCGAAAAGCTTTAAGGCAATAAAGCGGGTGCTTACCCTGCCGGTTATAAAAAATCATTCTGAGGGCTTGCTAAATAAAGCGCGAAAGCACTACGGCTCAGCGGACTATAACGCCGCCCCAGAGGTTTTGCGCAAGACAATGGTCTCCCTTGTAAACACCGATTTAAGGGATATTATAAGCAATATTTCCTGCCCTACCTTACTTATCTGGGGCGAAAAGGACACGGACACTCCCCTTTCCGACGCCGAGATTATAAAAAGCCTTATCCCCGATTCGGGCCTGTGCGTTATAAAGGGCGCGGGGCATTATTCATTTTGCGAACAGCCGTATCAGGCGGCGGCAATTTTAAAAAGCTTTATAAATTAGGAAGTGAACGAATTGAATGTGATTTTACTTATTTCTCTTATTCTTGCCGCTGTTTCGGGGCTTTTTGCCCTTGTAAGGCAGTACCAGATGCTTCAGCAGAACTCCTATTTTCCCTCCCGATATCTGACGTGGGTAAAGGACGGCTATTCCGTGCCCCTTTGCATAGAGTGTATTGCCTTCTGCCTTACCTCGCTTTTGATGAGCAGACGGCTTTTTACCGCACAGCTTATTCTTTTAACTGCCGTTCTTGCCGTCCGCGTTTTTATATCTGTCAGAACGCAGAAAAAATCGATAAAAAAGCTTGTCTTTACGGGCAGAATAAAGCGGCTTTTCGCGGCGGCGGCAATACTGCTTGCATTATTTATATGTTTATACATTATTTTCCCGCAAAGTCCCGCGGGCGGAATTTTCGCTATGCTTTGCCTTATTTTCTCCTTTGTTTCGCCCCTTACCTCCCTTGTTTGCCGTATGCTTACAGCCCCGATTGAAAAAACGGTCTCGCGGTGGTATATTAACGACGCTAAGCGGATTTTAAGGGAACACAGCGGTCTTACTGTAATAGGTGTTACGGGAAGCTACGGAAAAACCACCACAAAGTTTATTTTAAGCCGCATTTTAAGCGAGAAATACAATGTGGTTGCCACTCCCCAAAGCTTTAACACGCCTATGGGAGTCGTCCGCACGATCAGAGAGAAGATTGAGCCTCAAACCCAAATTTTCATCTGCGAAATGGGAGCTAAAAATATCGGTGATATTAAGGAAATCTGCGATATTGTCCACCCTAAATACGGCATAATCACCTCGGTCGGCGAACAGCACCTTGAAACCTTTAAGACAGTAGACAATGTTTTTAAAACAAAATTTGAGTTAGCCGACGAGGTACTGAAAAACGGCGGCGAGGTATTTGTAAACGGCGACAGCGCGGAGCTTATAAAGCGGATCGATCCCTCGCTTTATACCGTTTTCGGCACGGGCGATTTTGACGCTAAAGCAAAAGATATTTCCTACGGCAGGAACGGCTCGGAGTTTACCGCCGTTTCGGGCGAAATCGAAATTCCGCTTTCTTCAAGGCTTTTGGGTCTTCACAGCGTTATTAATATCACGGGCGCGGCGGCGCTTGCCCTGGGCTTAGGCGTAACGCCCGAAAATATCCGCTTTGCGGTTTCATCTCTTAAACCCACCGAGCATAGATTGGAATTGAAGTCATATATTAACGGCTCAACCCTTATCGACGACGCCTACAACGCAAACCCCGAGGGCTGTATTGAGGCAGTACGGGTGCTAAGCTCCTTTGATAATATGAAAAAGGTTATAGTCACCCCGGGGCTTATTGAGCTCGGTGCAAAGGAATATGACTGCAATTTTGCGCTTGGTCTTGAAGCGGCGAAAAAGTGTGATATAATTATACTTGTAGGCCTTAACCGCTCTAAGCCGCTAAAAGATGGCGCGGAGTCGGTCGGCTTTAGTCCCGACAAGCTTTATGTGGTTAAAAGCTTTAAAGAGGCTATGGGCATCTACGGTAAAATTGCCGATAAAAATACGGTGGTTCTGCTTGAAAACGACCTGCCCGACAATTATCTGAATTAAAAAATCGAAAAAATAAGGTGATTTTATGAAAACAAATATTGCTGTGCTTTTCGGATGCCGTTCGGTCGAACACGAAGTTTCTATTATTTCCGCCGTTCAGGCAATGCGTGCAATTAAGCGTGAAAAATATGATGTGACCCCGATTTACGTCACCAAAAGCGGTGAAATGTATACGGGAAACGCCCTTTTTGAAATTGAGAATTACAGAAATCTTACAGAGCTTTTGAAGCAGAGCGACCCCGTTATACTCGCCCGCAAAAACGGCGGTGTTTATATGGTTTATCAAAACAGCGGGTTTTTGGGTAGGAAAAAAGATGTTAAGGTTGACCTTGCCTTTCCTATTGTTCACGGTACAAACTGCGAGGACGGCACGCTTGCGGGCTATCTTGAGTACTTAGGTCTTCCCTATATCGGGTGCGATATTCTCTCCGCCGCCGTGGGAATGGACAAGGCGGTATTTAAGGACGTTTTAAAATCGGCGGGACTTCCCGTGCTTGACTGCGTCACCTTCCGCACCCGCGAATATATGCTTGAAAGGCAAAAAATCACCGCCGAGCTTGAAGAAAAGATAGGTTTTCCCCTTATTATTAAGCCAGTAAATTTAGGGTCGAGCGTGGGAATCACCAAGGTAAACGACAAGGACTCGCTTGACGCGGCGATAACCCTCGCCGCCTCCTTTACCGACAGAATTTTAGCCGAACGCGCCGTAACAAGCCTTCGTGAAATTAACTGCTCGGTTATAGGTGACGCAGACTCCTGCGAGCCGAGCGTCTGCGAAGAGCCCTTTATGCATGATGAAATTCTGTCTTACGAGGATAAATATTTGTCAAATCGGAAGGGCGGCGCGTCAAAGGGTATGGCTTCTCTCGGCAGAAAGATTCCCGCAGATATCACGGAAGAAAAAGCAAACGAAATTAAAAAGCTTGCCTGCGATATATTTAAGGCGGTCGGCGCGTCGGGCGTGGTGCGAATAGATTTTCTTATCGACACCGAGACCGACAAGGTTTACGCAAACGAGATAAACACTATCCCCGGCTCTCTTGCCTTTTATCTCTGGGAGCCGGCCGGGCTTAAATACACCGATATGATAGATAAATTGGTTGACCTTGCCTTCTCCCGTCAACGAAACCGTGAAAATCTGACCTACACCATTGATACAAACATTCTTTCGGGCGTATCGTTTGGTGCTAAGGGAGCAAAAGGAGCGAAGCTTTAATGACCAAGCTTTTAGTAAAGCTTTTTATAAAAAACAGCGAGGACGTAAACGACGTCGCGGTACGGCTCAAATACGGGACTTTGGGCGGTGCGGTCGGAATAGTATGCAACTTATTTTTGTGCGCGCTTAAAATTACCGTAGGGCTTATAACCGCCAGTATTTCTATTGTAGCGGACGGACTTAACAACCTTTCTGATATGGGATCTTCCGTCATTACTATGATAGGCTTTAAAATGGCGGGCAAGCCCGCGGACAGCGACCACCCCTTCGGCCACGGAAGAATGGAGTATATGTCTGCCTTTATCGTTTCAATGCTGATACTTCTTGTCGGCGCGGAGCTGTTAAAATCCTCGGTGACCGCTCTTGCCACGGGCGAAAGCGCACCTACATATTCGGTTTGGGCAATAATAATACTCGCCGTTTCGGTGCTTGTCAAGCTTTGGATGTGCCTTTTTAACCGCAAGCTCGGCAAAAAAATAGATTCCGAGGCTCTGCTCGCCACCGCGCAGGACTCCCTTAACGATATGGTTGCGACCTCGGTTATTCTGCTTACGGTCGGAATTTCAATGCTTATAACACTCCCCTTTAACCTCGACGCGGTAATGGGCATTTTGGTTTCTCTGTTTATACTCTATTCAGGGCTTGCCTCGGCGAAGGACACGCTGGACCGGATTTTAGGCACTCCGCCCGATAAAAAGCTTATAAAGGAAATTGAGGAAACCATTCTTTCCTTTAAGGAATTTAAAGGTATTCACGACCTTATAATCCATAATTACGGCCCCGGACGGCAGTTCGCCTCGGTTCACGTCGAAGTCCCGCAGGACAGCGACTTTGTAAAATGCCACGAGCAGATTGACCTGTGCGAAAAGCTGGTTGACGAAAAGCTGAATATTTCGCTTGTAATACATATGGACCCGATTGACGTTAATAACGAGACGGTAGCAAAGGCAAAAAAAGATATTCAGAATGCGGTTAAGGAAATTGATGATAATATGTCTATTCACGATTTCCGTATGACCCCGGCGGGAGAGACCCGTACAAATCTGATTTTCGATGTTGTCGTTCCGTCCTCTGTTAAAATACCGCACGAGGAGTTAGGTGAGCGAATTAACGAAAGCGCAAGGAAAATCAATCCGACCTACTGTTGTGTTATAACCTTTGACAACGATTTCACCGGGCATTAAATTTTCCCTTAGTAAAGGATTCTGTGATTGATATGACGTTAAATGATTTAGATGTTGGAAAAGAAGCGGTTATAACCGCGGTGAACGGTGCGGGTGCTTTAAGACTTCGGCTTTTGGATATGGGGCTGATACCCGGCACCAAGGTAAAGGTTATTAAAATAGCGCCGTTAGGCGATCCTATTGAGATAACTCTCAGGGGCTACGAGCTTACCATCAGGCGGGAGCACGCAAAGGAAATCGACATTGAAAGCGAGGGTGAAAACAGATGATTTTTGCTCTTGTCGGAAATCAGAACTGCGGTAAAACCACCCTATTTAACGCGCTAACGGGCGCTAATCAGCATGTCGGTAACTTCCCGGGGGTTACGGTTGACCAAAAAATGGGCGACATCACCTCGGCAAAGGGCTGTTCGGTGGTTGATTTACCGGGGATTTATTCAATCCGCCCCTATTCGACAGAGGAAATAGTAACCCGCGATTTCGTGCTTAACGAAAAGCCCGACGGCATTATCAACATAATAGACGCTACCAATATTGAGCGCAACCTCTACCTCACATTACAGCTTTTGGAGCTTGGTATTCCGATGGTGTTGGCACTTAATATGATGGACGAGGTGCGCGGCAACGGCGGAACGGTAAATATCAAGCTTTTTTCCGAGCTTTTAGGCGTTCCCGCAATACCGATAAGCGCCGCTAAGAACGAGGGTATAAGCGAGCTTGTTAAAACCGCGGTTGCTACCGCTAAGAATAAGATTAAACCGAAGGTGCAGGATTTTTGCGCGCCCGGTCCCGTTCACCGCTGTATTCACGCGGTTTCCCACCTTATTGAGGATCACGCGCAGAGCTTCGGCATCTCTCCCCGCTTTGCGGCGACAAAGCTTATCGAGGGGGATTTATCCTTTGCCGAAAAGCTGGAGCTTGACCAAAACGAGCTTGAAACGATAGAACACAATGTTAAGGAAATGGAGTCGGAAAGAGGACTTGATGCCAACGCCGCCCTTGCGGATATGCGCTACTCGTTTATTGAAAGCGTCTGCGAAAAGGCGGTCGTTAAGTGTAGGGAAAGCCGCGAGCATCACCGCAGTGTGAAAATCGACAGCGTGCTTACCAATAAATATTTGGCTCTCCCCCTTTTTCTTGTTATAATGCTCCTTATTTTCTGGCTGACCTTCGGGGTTATAGGAAGCTTTTTATCAGACCTTATGTCGCTCGGTATTGACAAGCTGACCGCCCTTACCGACTCCGCGCTTACCGCCTACGGCATCAACAAGGTTGTTCACAGCCTTATAATCGACGGCGTTTTCGCGGGTATCGGAAGCGTGCTGTCCTTCCTTCCGATAATTGTGGTGCTGTTTTTCTTCCTTTCAATTCTTGAGGACACGGGCTATATGGCGAGGGTCGCCTTTGTAATGGATAAGCTGTTACGTAAAATCGGGCTTTCGGGCAGAAGCTTTGTACCTATGATAATCGGCTTCGGCTGTTCTGTTCCCGCGATAATGGCGTCTCGCACCCTTTCGTCCGAGCGCGACCGCAAGATGACTATTATGCTTATCCCCTTTGTCTCCTGCTCGGCTAAAATACCGATTTACGCGGTTTTCTCCGCCGCCTTTTTCCCTAAGCACTCGGCGCTTGTGATGTTCGCGCTCTACATATTCGGAATAATAACGGGAATAATAACCGCGCTTATTCTTAATAAAACCGCCTTTAAGGGCAATCCCGTACCGTTCGTAATGGAACTGCCTAATTACCGACTGCCCTCGGCTAAAAGCGTACTTCTTTTAATGTGGGACAAGGCGAAGGATTTTCTGCAAAAGGCGTTCACCGTTATATTCGTGGCAACCGTGATAATCTGGTTTTTGGGCGCGTTTGATTCAAGGCTTAATTTCGTCACCGACTCGGGGGATAGCCTGCTCGCCGCTATCGGACGGCTGATTTCTCCTATTTTTGTCCCCTTAGGTCTTAGCGACTGGCGGATAAGCACCTCTCTTTTAGCGGGTCTTTCGGCTAAGGAGGCGGTTGTAAGCACAATGAGCGTGCTTACGGGCACCGGGCTTGAAGACTTAAGCACCGCCCTCTCGGCAATATTCACTCCGCTCACCGCCGCGAGCTTTCTTGTCTTTACCCTGCTTTACACCCCCTGCGTTGCCGCAATCGCAACACTCAGAGGGGAGTTGGGCTCACGTCTTCACACCGCGGGAGTAATAGTATTTCAATGCGTTATCGCGTGGATTTGCGCCTTTTCGGTATACAATATAGGTCTGCTTTTGGGTTTTTAAGGCTATGAACATATACGATTATATTATTTTAAGTATCGTGGCGGTTTTGTTTATCGCCGCAGTGATTTATCTTATAAAACGGCGTAAAAGCGGCAGACATTTCTGCGGCGGCGACTGCAAAGGCTGCGGCTTATGCGCCGAAAAAAATAAAAAAGGAGCAGGAAATGAAAAATAATGTTTTTAAGGCAATTTTCAAATGGCTTATCAGCGCGGTAATAATCTTTGTCGGATTTTGGTTTGTATTACCTCCTATCAACCCGCGAAGCAGCGAAATGTGGGGTTTTTTGGTCTTCTGCATTGTCGTCTGCGTGGTTGTAAACGCCTTTTCGCAGATTTTATCCCTATTTTCGCTTTTTAAGGTTGACCGAGGGGTTTACAGGATTAATTCCAAGGAGCAACGCCGCGAGGCGTTGAAGAAAGCGGGAAAACCGTTTATTTTCGCCGTATGTGCGGTTGTATGCATAGTGGTTTTAAGCGCCGCCGCAAGCCTTATCGGCGCGCAGGTATTTAACGCCTCGCGTTATGAAAAGCTTATCACTATGGAGGACGGCGACTTTACCGCCGACGTTGCCGAGATTAACCGCACGCAGATACCTGTGGTCGACCGCGACACCGCATCGAGACTGGGACAAAGAAAATTAGGCGAAATCTCCGACCTTGTTTCCCAGTTTGTAATTGAGGAGGATTACACCCAAATCAATTATAAGGGCAAGCCCGTGCGGGTCACCCCCCTTGCCTACGGCGATATTATCAAGTGGTTTAATAACAACAGCGAGGGTATTCCCGCATATATAACGGTGGATATGACAACGCAGGAGACCGCGCTTGTCCGTCTCAAAGACGGCATAAAGTATTCAAAAAGCGAATATTTTATGAGAAACCTCTACCGTTATCTCCGCTTTAACTATCCCACAAAAATATTTGATAACATTTCCTTTGAGATTGACGAGGACGGCACACCCTACTGGGTTGCCTCTACTATGACCTTTAGGATAGGTTTTTGGAGCGGGCGCGACATTGAGGGCGCGGTGCTTTTAAACGCCGTTACGGGCGAAAGCAAGTATTACAAGCTTGAAGAAATACCTAAATGGGTCGATCAGGTTTACAGCTCGGATATGATTATGGAGCAGTTAATCTACAACGGCAAATACCGCTCGGGCTTCTTTAATTCCATTTTCGGTCAAAAAGGCGTATTACAGCCGACCGACGGCTATAATTATCTCGCTATAAACGACGACGTCTATCTGTATACGGGAATCACCTCGGTGACAAGCGACGAATCGAACGTCGGCTTTGTGCTTACAAATCTTCGCACAAAGGAGACTAAGTATTACGCAATACCCGGCGCGGAGGAATACTCGGCAATGGAGTCGGCTGAGGGTCAGGTTCAGCACCTTAAATACAGCTCAACCTTCCCGCTGCTGCTCAATATTTCCGACAGACCGACCTACT
Organism: uncultured Oscillospiraceae bacterium; assembly: GCA_902496265.1. Taxonomy (GTDB): domain Bacteria; phylum Bacillota; class Clostridia; order Oscillospirales; family Acutalibacteraceae; genus UBA737. The sequence goes on along the minus strand of CABVAD010000013.1, from coordinate 2,664 downwards.
TTATGTCCCTAAAGGACGGGGCGGGACTGGTTAAGATGTACGCCTTTGTGGACGTAAGCCAGTATCAGATAGTCGGCACGGGAAGCTCGGTTGAGGAGGCTCGCGCGGACTATATAAGCAAGCTTAAGAACGAAAACCTTGAGATCGAGGACGCGGCGGAAACAACAGTTTCGGGCATTATTGAAAATATCGCCTCGGCGGTGGTCTCGGGCAACACAAACTATTATATAAAGCTAAATAACGACGATAAAATCTATATCGCCCCAATCACAATTTCGGATAAGCTACCTCTTGCCAAAGCGGGAGACAGTATTGAAATGACCGTCTCTTTTACCGATGAAAAGGTTACGGTGTCAAAAATAGAATTTAAATAGCCATAAAAACGCACTGCGAAATCAAATTAAAGAGATTTCGCAGTGCGTTTTTTCTAAAATACCGAAGGTATTATTTGTGAAAACAGGAGTCCTGCTGTAAAGGAGCAGGCGTTGGCGGCAAGGGCGTAGATAACGGCAATCCCCCGCTTTTTCGGCTTGTCGGAAAGCTTGTTTAAAAAGACAGAATATATAACCGCTTCTGCGGCAAAAACCGCAAGCTCTAAAAGAATATATGTGATTATATACTCCGAATAGCCAGATTTAAGACAGACTGCGTTTAGCAGAATATTGAGAATAAGCTGTGTTGCGGCATTAACGCCAACAATCAGCAAAAGCTGTTTTTTAGCTCTGTAACCGAACAACAGCGCAACTGCCGTTTCAATCAGAACCGTTAAAGCTATGCGCAGGGCAAAGGAAAGCATTTCCTGTTTCGTATCATAGTCTTTTTCGGCAGTTATGCCTATTTCGTTATACGGTTCTGCTTCGCTGTATTCGGGTCTGTCCACGGCGGCTATCACAGAGCCGCTCATATCAACCGTAAAATAGCTGTCAAAGGCGTAGCGCTCGTATATTTTACTTACCGCAAAGGTATTGCTTTCAGGAAAGTAAAGAAGAATTTTAAAAACCTCGGGCGGATAATACACCCAGTCAAGGCGCTTGGTTTTATTAATCTGCCAGCCCGTTTGGAGAAAGTAAAACCCGTCCGCGTCCTTATAATCGACAAAGGCTTTCCAGGTTTTGTAATCCAGTTCCGCATACGAATAGCTTTCATTTTCGTTGTGGCGGGCGTTTTCATCCCTGCCGTCCCAAACGCTCGCTGGACCTGTCGAGTCGGTTTTTGAAAGCAGTGTTGCGTAGCATAATTCATCGCCGAGCCCGTTAAAGGTCACCTTGACCGACGGCTTAGGCCCTGTGTCCGCGCTTGCGGTAAGAGGAAAAATCAAAAGCAAAGAAACGGCGCATAGAAGTACGAAAAACATTCTCTTTTTCAAAGCAATCACTCCAAATACAGATAATATTCGTCAAACTCTATGCCGTTATACCCCGTCATAGTTTTTTTTAGCGACTCGCAAAGCAGGTCTTCGCCGTGAGAGGAGTAATAGCTTTCAAGGCTTTTTGAAACCGTGATATTAAGGATAAAATAATCGCCGATCGTGTGGGTGATAACCTTAGAGCCGTCTTTTTCCGAGCTTTCGGTAACCGAATTATCCTTAATTTCCGTCTTTATAAGCTCCACCTCGTCCCCGATACCGTTTTTGGTTTTCCAAGCAGAAAAAACGTCCTTGGGGGTACAGGGCAGAAATATTTCCTCGCTTTCAATACCGTTTTCGGTAAGATAATAAACTGTTACATTGTCTTTCAAAATTGCGGTTGTAAGCGCTGTGGAAGAAGTAGCGGAGGAAGTATTTGCAGTCGAACCGCTTGTTGATGCGCCGTTTTTCGGGGGTTCTTCGGGTGCCGTATAAGTATAGCTTTCGGTCTCGCTTGCGGTTTCGGATGGCGTGCTTTCGGCAGAGGAATTTTTTTTGCCCGAAAAAAACGTAGGTATCGCCGTTACGCTAAGCGCGCAAATACAAATTGTAATCGGCACAAGGGTTAAAATTATTTTGTTTCTGCGTTTGCGTTTTTTTACAATTATTTCACTGCGGATCATTACCTCCGCCTTTCTTTCTTCAAAGCTTTTCATATTAAATCATACTCCTTTCCGAGTTCGGAGCGAAGTAAGGACTTTGCGCGGTAGAGAAGATTGTCGATCTGCTTTTTATTCTTTTTCATAACCCTTGCCGCCTCTTCGTAGGAAAGCTCCTCAAAATAGACGAGGTGAACCGCAAGCCGCATAGCATCGGGCAGTTGTGATAGCACCTTGTTTACCTGCCGCTTTTTTTCGTCGGCAAGAACCGAGCCTTCAACCGCCGACCTCTCCGTTATTAAGCCCTCGGCATCCTCAAGTGCGGTGATTGCAAGCCTTTTGCGGTGCTTTATGTAATTGAGCGCACGGCTTCTGCCTATCATAAACAGATAGGTTTTAAGGGATACCTTAAAATTATAGGCTTTCCTGTTCGCCGCGACATACGCAAACACGTCAATTGCAATATCCTCCGCGGCGTAAATATCCGACACATAACGGTTAATGAAAAAGATAAGACCGTCAAAATATTCCCGCATAATTTCATCAAAGGCTTCTTCATCACCCTCGATAAAACGGCGGTAGCAAAGCTCGCCGTTACCCATATTTACCCCTCCCCGAGTGAATGAGACGCGCGTTCCATTCACTCGGGGAGAGACGGAA
>CABVAD010000012.1 GCA_902496265.1 uncultured Oscillospiraceae bacterium | reverse complement strand
TCTGCGGCTGGGACTTTCGGAAGTCCGGGCATAGTCATAATATCACCCGTCAGAACTACTATAAAGCCCGCGCCCGCTGAGATTTTGACATTCTTTACCGTCACGGTGAAGTCCTCGGGAGCACCTAACAAGGCGGGGTTATCCGAAAAGCTGTACTGGGTTTTTGCAATACATACGGGAAGATTTGAAAAACCAAGCTCGGTTAGCTTATCAATCTGTTTTTTAGCGGCGGGGAGTATAGATATGCCTTTTCCGCCGTAAACCTTTTTAACTACTTCCTCGATTTTTTTCTCAATAGAGCCTTCGAGCGAATAGCTGTAGGTGAAATCGCCCTTTTCTTCCTCGCAAAGGCGTACAACCTCTTTTGCTAAGTCCTCGCCGCCTTTACCGCCGTCCGCCCAAACGGTTGAGAGAACAACATTAACACCGAGTTCTTTGCACTTTTCGATAATGAAGTTTATTTCATTGTCGGTGTCAGTTGGGAAGCGGTTGACCGCGACAACGCAAGGGAGCTTATATACATTTTTAATGTTGGAAACGTGTCGGAGAAGATTAGGAATACCATTTTCGAGGGCGGTTAGGTTTTCGGTGTCAAGGCTCTTTTTATCAAGTCCGCCGTGCATTTTAAGTGCGCGTACCGTGGCTACTACAACCACCGCGGAGGGGGTAAGACCTGCCGCGCGGCATTTTATGTCAAGGAATTTTTCCGCGCCCAAATCCGCGCCGAAGCCAGCCTCGGTTATCGCGTAATCTGCGGTCTTAAGTGCCATTTTTGTGGCTGTAACCGAGTTACAGCCGTGGGCGATATTAGCAAACGGTCCGCCGTGAACGAATGCGGGAGTACCCTCTAAGGTCTGGACAAGATTGGGCTTTATAGCGTCCTTTAAAAGCGCCGCCATTGCGCCCGCCGCCTTAAGCTCGCCTGCCGTAACCGGCTTATCGTCATAGGTGTAACCAACAATTATGCGGGAAAGGCGCTCTTTAAGGTCGGAAATGGAATTAGAGAGACACAGCACCGCCATAATTTCGCTCGCAACTGTTATATCAAACCCGTCCTCGCGCGGAACGCCGTTTACCTTGCCGCCCAGTCCGTCAACAACAAAGCGGAGCTGTCTGTCGTTCATATCGACACAGCGTTTCCAGGTGATTTTGCGGGGGTCTATACCAAGTGTATTTCCTTGTTGAATATGGTTGTCGAGCATAGCGGCAAGCAGATTGTTAGCCGCGCCTATCGCGTGGAAATCGCCTGTAAAGTGCAGGTTAATGTCCTCCATAGGCACAACCTGAGCATATCCGCCGCCCGCGGCACCGCCCTTAATTCCGAAAACAGGGCCTAAGGAGGGCTCGCGAAGTGCCACCGCAACGCTTTTTCCGATACGCTTCATACCGTCCGCAAGACCGATTGTGGTGGTGGTTTTGCCCTCGCCGGCAGGGGTGGGGGTGATGGCGGTTACAAGTACAAGCTTGCCGTTGTCCCTTTCGCTCTCATTTAGGAGGGAAAGGTCGATTTTTGCCTTGTATTTGCCGTACTGTTCGATGTATTTTTCGCCGATTCCCGCATTTTCAGCAATTTCGGTTATCGGCTTCATCTCGCACTGCTGTGCGATTTCAATATCAGATAAATAAGCCACTTTAAAAACTCCTTACTTATAGTATTTTACCGCGGAAGTGAACATCTTTATATCGTAATTGCCCGGAACATTTCTGTAAAGGTCGGCGGCTGTTCGCTCGGAATGACCCATCTTGCCGAAGACCCTGCCGTCGGGCGAGGTGATACCCTCAATCGCGTACATAGAGTCGTTCGGGTTAAAGCGAACATCGCTTGTGGCGTTTCCGCCGAGATCCACATACTGGGTCGCAATCTGTCCGTTTTCGGCTAACTTATTAATAAGCTCCTCATCAGCTATAAAGCGTCCCTCGCCGTGGGAAATCGGCACGCTGTAAATATCGCCCACATTAGTCTCGGCAAGCCAGGGAGATTTGTTAGAAGCAATCCGCGTGCGGACAATCTTCGACTGGTGGCGGGCTATCGTGTTGTAGGTAAGGGTAGGACAATGCTCGTCGGTGTCAATAATCTTGCCGTATGGGACAAGACCGAGCTTAATTAAGGCTTGGAAACCGTTGCAGATGCCGCACATAAGACCGTCTCTGTCTTCAAGAAGTCGGGTTATTTCCTCTTTAACAGCGGCGTTCCTGAAGAAGGCGGTTATAAATTTACCGCTGCCGTCAGGCTCGTCACCGCCCGAAAAGCCGCCGGGGATAAAGACCATTTGTGCATTTTTAAGCTTTTCTGCAAAGCTGTCAACGCTCCTTGCGACCGCCGAGGGGGTAAGGTTATTAATGACAAAAATTTCAGGCTCCGCGCCCGCGTCACGCATAACCTTTGCACTGTCGTACTCACAGTTAGTACCCGGGAATACGGGGATAAGCACGCGCGGCTTAGCGGTTTTAATTGCGGGAGAGACTCGCTTTTCGGCTGTAAATGAAAAGTTCTTCATAGGCGACTTACTGTCGGGAATATTACAGCGGTAAACGCTTTCAAGCTTGCTTTCGTAAATATTAAGCAAATCTTCAAGCTCCACCGATTCGCCGTTCAGGGTGATTTTACCGTCGTCGGTTACAGTACCTACCGTAATTGCGTCCTCAATATCCTCGGTCACTTCGAGCAAAAAGCTGCCGTATGAATAGCCAAAAATGGCGGATACCGACATATTAGAGTCGAAAGTGAAGCCTAAACCGTTGCCGAAGCACATCTTCATAACCGCCTCGGCTATGCCGCCCAAGGTAGGTGTATAGCAGGAAACGGCTTTGCCGCTCCTTAAAAGCTCGGTCACGCGGCCGAATACTCTGAGCTGTGAAGAGGTTACGGGCAGGGTGTTTTCGTCATAAACAGGGGTTATAAGCACAAGCTTATTGCCAGCCTTTTTAAATTCGGGAGATATAATGTTTTTGGTTTTTGAGGTTGTGACCGCAAAGGAAACAAGGGTAGGGGGAACGTCAAGCTGTTCAAAGCTTCCGCTCATTGAGTCCTTGCCGCCGATAGCGCCGATTCCGTACTCTGTCTGAGCTTTGAATGCGCCGAGCAATGCCGCAAGCGGCTTGCCCCAACGCTTGCCGTCCTTGCCTAAGCGTTCAAAATATTCTTGGAAAGTCAGATATACGTCCTTAAACTCAGCACCTGTAGCTATAAGCTTGCAGACCGACTCTACAACCGCCAAATACGCGCCGTGATAGGGGCTTTTTTCGGTGATAAAGGGGTTGTAGCCCCACGCCATAAGGGAGCAATCGTCGGTGTGCTTCTTTTCCACGGAAATTTTCTGAACCATTGCCTGAATGGGTGTAAGCTGATTTTTGCCGCCAAAGGGCATAAGCACTGTGCCCGCGCCGATTGTAGAGTCAAACTGCTCGGAAAGTCCGCGCTTTGAGCAGATATTAAGGTCGTCGGCAAGTGCCTTGTAATTTTCGGTAAATCCGCCTGCGACAGGTACATTATAGTCCTGCGGCTTTTCAACCTCGGCTGTAATATGCTTCTGGGCACCGTTGGAATTTAAAAATTCACGGCTGATATTAACTATTTCCTTGCCGTTCCAACGCATCACAAGCCGCGGCTCTGCGGTTACCACCGCTACGGGCGTTGCTTCGAGGTTTTCCTCGTTAGCAAGCTTAATAAAGGCTTCGACATTTTCTTTTTCAACAACAACCGCCATTCTTTCCTGGGATTCGCTTATCGCAAGCTCGGTGCCGTCAAGTCCGTCATATTTTTTAGGTACTGCGTTAAGGTCAATATTAAGTCCGTCCGCAAGCTCGCCGACCGCTACCGAAACGCCGCCCGCGCCGAAATCGTTACAGCGCTTAATCATACGGGTTGCTGTCTTATTTCTAAAGAGCCTTTGAAGCTTTCTTTCCTCGGGAGCGTTACCTTTTTGTACCTCCGCTCCGCAGGTTTCAAGGGATTCTGTTGTATGCGATTTTGAAGAGCCTGTCGCTCCGCCGCAGCCGTCGCGGCCTGTTTTGCCGCCCAAAAGGATTACGATATCACCGGGGTCAGGACATTCACGCCTTACATTTTCGGCGGGGGCGGCGGCGATTACCGCGCCTATTTCCATACGCTTTGCGGCGTAGCCGTCGTGATAAATTTCATCAACAATTCCCGTTGCAAGACCTATCTGGTTACCGTATGAAGAATATCCGTCTGCCGCGGTGGTTACAAGCTTTCTTTGCGGGAGCTTGCCGGGGATAGTCTCGCTTACCTTTTTAAGCGGATTAGCCGCACCTGTTACGCGCATTGCGCCGTAGACATAGGATCTGCCCGAAAGCGGGTCGCGGATAGCGCCGCCTATACAGGTAGCCGCACCGCCGAAGGGCTCGATTTCGGTCGGGTGGTTGTGGGTCTCGTTCTTAAAAAGCAACAGCCAGTCTTCTGCCTTACCGTCAACATCAACCTTGATTTTAACGGTGCAGGCGTTGATTTCCTCGGATTCATCGAGCTTGTCAAGCTTGCCATGCTTTTTAAGGTATTTAACTGCGACGGTCGCTAAGTCCATAAGGCAGATAGGCTTTGTTCTGCTTAATTCCTTGCGGACATTAAGGTAATCGTTGTATGCGCTTTGTAACAGCTCGTCCTCGAAAACCGCACCGTCAAGGTGGGTTAAAAAGGTGGTGTGACGGCAATGATCAGACCAGTAGGTGTCGATCATTCTGATTTCGGTCATTGTCGGGTCGCGGTGCTCGGATTTAAAGTAGTCCTGACAAAATGCAATATCGTCCGCGTCCATTGCCAGGCTGTACTGCTTTACAAAATTTTCAAGTCCCGCGCGGTCAAGGCCAATAAAGCCGTCAAGGGTGGCAACAGTTTTGGGAATGTCGTAATCTGTGCTCAAGGTTTCAGGCTTTAAAAGCGCCGCTTCGCGTGCTTCAACAGGGTTTATAACGTGTTTTTTTATCGCGTTAAGCTCTGATTCTGTAATATCGCCGTAAAGCATATACACCTTTGCAGTGCGGATAACAGGGCGATCACCCTTTGATATAAGCTGAATACACTGTGCCGCCGAGTCCGCGCGCTGGTCAAACTGACCCGGCAGATACTCGACCGCGAAGATTTGCGCGCCGTCATTTTTAAGAGTTGAATATGTAATATCAAGCTGAGGCTCGGAAAACACGGTTTTCACCGCGTAGTCGAATAATTCCTCGCTTATGTTTTCGGCATCATAGCGGTTGATTACGCGAACACCTGTCACCGAGCTTATCTGTAAAAGCCCGTTAATGTCCGAAAGGAGTGCTCTTGCCTCGGCGGCAAGCTCCTTTTTCTTTTCGGTAAATACGCGGTATACCATTATTTTCTCTCCTTTGCTTTAAGGGCTCTTGCACCTATATCCTTGCGGTAGAAGGCGTTTTTAAATTCAACCTTTTTAACTTTATCGTAAGCGGAATTAATTGCGCTTTCGAGTGTGTCTGCCGTGGCGGTAACGCCGAGTACTCTGCCGCCTGCGGTCAAAAGCCTGCCGTCATCACACTTTGCGCCCGCTACATATACGCTGTCCTTTACCGAGTCATCTATCTTAAGCTCAAACCCGCTTTCGTACTGTTGCGGGTAACCCTTTGACGCCATAACAACGCAGGCAGCGTTTTCGTTTTTAAACCTAACCTCGGTTTTATCGAGTGTGCTGTTTGTAACCGCTTGCATAATTGTAAACAAATCGCTGTCGAGCAGGGGCAAAACCACCTGTGTTTCGGGGTCGCCGAAACGGCAGTTGTACTCTATAACCTTAGGCCCTTTTTCGGTAAGCATCAGCCCGAAATATAAACAGCCCTTAAAGGTGCGCCCTTCGGCGTTCATTGCGTTTACCGTGGGCATAAAGATTTTTTCCATACATTCTTTTGCTATTTCGTCTGTATAATAGGGGTTTGGAGCTACTGTTCCCATACCGCCTGTGTTAAGCCCGTTGTCGCCGTCAAGGGCGCGCTTGTGGTCCATTGATGAAACCATAGGCACAAGGGTTTTACCGTCGGTAAAGGAAAGGACGGAAACCTCGGGACCTGTTAAAAATTCCTCTATTACGATTTTAGCGCCGCTCTCGCCGAATTTCTTTTCTTCCATTATAGAGTGCACGGCATCTTTAGCCTCATCGCGGGTGTTTGCGATAATAACGCCTTTTCCGAGGGCTAAGCCGTCCGCCTTTACAACGGTTGGGATAGGGGCAGAATCAAGGTAGGAAAGGGCGCTTTCCGCGTTATCAAACACCTCGTACTCCGCGGTGGGAATACCGTATTTTTTCATAAGATTTTTTGAAAAAACCTTACTGCCCTCGATTATAGCCGCCTTTTTATCGGGACCGAAACAGGGAATACCCGCCGCCGACAATGCGTCAACTGCACCTAATACCAGCGGGTCGTCGGGAGCGACAACGGCGTAGTCAATACCGTTTTGAACCGCGAATTCAACCTGTTTTTCTATTTCCTTTGCACCGATATTAACGCATACGGCGTCCTCTGCCATTCCGCCGTTGCCGGGCAGGGCGTAAAGCTTGGTTATAAGAGGGCTTTCCTTTAGCTTTTTAATTATGGCGTGCTCGCGTCCGCCGCCGCCTATTACCATTACTTTCATTGCATTACCTCTAAAGCTTATCTGTAAATCGGGAAGTGTGAGCAAAGCTCCTGTACCTCGTCGGAAATCCTGTCCTTATTATTATCAAAATCGGTTATCGCCGTGCTTATCCACTTAGCGATTTTTGCCATTTCGGGCTCCTTAAAGCCCCGGGTGGTAACAGCAGGTGTACCGATTCTAAGACCGCTTGTGATAAAGGGACTCTGCGGGTCGCAGGGTACGGTGTTCTTGTTGGCGGTGATGTGTACCTCGTCAAGCCTGTGCTCAAGCTCCTTGCCCGTAATTCCGTTCTTTATAAGCTTTAAGAGCATTAAATGATTGTCCGTACCGCCCGAAACAATGTCAAGTCCCTCGTTTTTAAGTCCCTCGCAAAGGGCGGCGGCGTTTTTAACTATCTGTTTTTGGTATTCCTTAAATTCGGGGGTGAGCGCTTCGCCCAATGCTACAGCCTTAGCGGCGATAATGTGCATAAGCGGGCCGCCCTGAGTGCCCGGGAAAACCGCCTTGTCAATCTGCTTCGCGTACTGCTCGCGGCAGAGAATCATACCTCCGCGCGGGCCTCTTAAGGTCTTATGGGTGGTTGTGGTTACAACATCGGCATACGGTACGGGGGAGGGATGCAGTCCCGCGGCGACAAGACCCGCAATGTGCGCCATATCTACCATAAGGTAAGCGCCTACCTCGTCTGCAATCTCGCGGCAACGCTTAAAGTCGATTATCCTTGAATATGCGCTCGCGCCCGCTATAATCATTTTAGGCTTGCAGTCGAGAGCTATTTCACGCATTTTGTCATAGTCAATCATTTCGGTTTCGGGGCTTACTCCGTAGGGAACGATGTTGAAATACTTACCCGAAATATTTACGGGCGAGCCGTGGGAAAGGTGACCGCCCTCGCTTAAATTCATACCCATTACGGTGTCACCCGGCTGTAAAAGGGCGAAGAAAACCGCAAGGTTGGCGTTAGCACCGCTGTGGGGCTGAACATTTGCGTGCTCCGCACCGAACAGCTCCTTAGCGCGCTCGCGGGCGATATTTTCGACAATATCAACATACTGACAACCGCCGTAGTAACGCTTGGAAGGATACCCCTCGGCGTATTTATTTGTGAGTACACCGCCCGCGGCTAAAAGCACAGCCTTTGAAACAATGTTTTCGGAGGCTATAAGCTCAATATTGTGCTGTTGGCGTTCAAGCTCTAAATTGCAGGCGTCCGCCACCTGCGGGTCAAAATTTTTAAGCTCGTCAAAAAAATTCATTGCAATTTCTCCTTATATTTTAATGGTGGAAAAGTCTCATTCCCGTGAACGCCATCGCAATGCCGTATTTGTTACAGCAATCGATTACTATATCGTCACGGATCGAGCCTCCCGGCTCTGCAATATAGGAAACGCCGCTTTTGTGAGCGCGCTCAATGTTATCGTCAAAGGGGAAGAAGGCGTCCGAGCCTAAGGAAACGCCCGAAATGCCCGAAAGATAAGCCCTTATCTCGTCATCTGTAAGGGGTTCGGGGCGGGTCTTAAAGTATTTCTGCCAAATACCGTCGGCGCAGACATCCTCCTCGTTGCGGTTGATGTAGCCGTCAATAATATTGTCGCGGTCGGGTCTTCTTATATCGTCCCTAAAGGGGAGATTTAAAACCTTGTCGTACTGGCGCATAAACCAGGTGTCTGCCTTAGAGCCTGCAAGGCGGGTGCAATGAACTCTTGACTGCTGACCGGCACCTACGCCGATAGCCTGACCGTCAAAGGCGAAGCAAACCGAGTTGGACTGGGTGTATTTAAGGGTGATAAGCGAGATTATAAGGTCGCGCTTTGCGCTGTCGGGAATTTCCTTGTTTTCGGTTACAAGGTTTGTAAGTAAGCTTTCATCAATCCTAAAATTGTTTCGTCCCTGCTCAAAGGTAATGCCGAAAACCTGCTTATGCTCGACCGCTGCGGGAACATAATCGGGGTCGATTTCAACAATATTGTAGTTGCCGTTACGCTTTGATTTAAGTATTTCGAGAGCCTCGGGCTCATATCCGGGGGCGATAATTCCGTCCGAAACCTCGCGCTTTATTAAAAGAGCGGTAGCGGTATCGCAAACATCGGACAAAGCCACCCAGTCGCCGAAGGAGCACATACGGTCTGTGCCGCGCGCCCTTGCATAGGCACAGGCGAGGGGAGACTCGTCAAGATTTTCTATATCGTCTACAAAACAAGCCTTCTTAAGCTTTTCGGGCAACGGAATACCCACCGCCGCGCTTGTGGGGCTTACGTGCTTGAAAGATGTGACCGCGGGAAGACCTAAAGCTTCCTTCAATTCCTTTACAAGCTGCCAAGAGTTAAAGGCGTCGAGAAAATTAATGTAACCGGGCTTGCCGTTTAAAATCTTAATCGGAAGCTCATTACCGTCCGCCATAAAGATTTTAGCGGGCTTTTGGTTGGGGTTACAGCCGTATTTCAGTTCAAATTCTTTCATTTTTATGCTCCTTTATACATTAAGCACCGCTTTAACAGGCTCGGTGTAGTGCTTTTCGAGTATCGGGTTTACAACCGTTTCGACAAATTCCTCTGTCTGTGAGGCGCTTCTGCCGATATACTTTGAGGGGTCTAATTCCTTTAATATTTCTTCCTTTGTAAGTGGTATTCGCTCGTCCGACGCTATGCGGTCGATAAGGTTGTTGGCTTCGCCGCGAAGCTTTACGCCCGCCGCCGCCTCGTGGGAATAGACCCTGATAATTTCGTGCAGCTCCTGACGGTCGCCGCCCCGCTTTACCGATTCCATCATAATATTTTCGGTAGCCATAAAGGGGAGCTTTTCCATAACGCGTTTTTTGATTACATTTTCGTAAACCACAAGTCCAGAGGTTACATTTATATATATATTGAGTATAGCATCTACCGCTAAAAATGCTTCGGCAACCGAGATACGCTTGTTTGCGCTGTCGTCAAGGGTGCGCTCAAACCATTGAGTTCCCGCGGTCATAGCGGGGTTTACCGAATCGGCTATTACATAGCGTGCAAGGGAGGAAATGCGCTCACAGCGCATAGGATTGCGCTTATACGGCATTGCCGAAGAGCCTATCTGGCTCTTTTCAAAGGGCTCCTCCATTTCCTCAAAGGACTGCAAAAGCCGCATATCGTTGGAGAATTTGTATGCGCTCTGTGCAAAGCCCGAAAGCACGGATAAGAAATAGGAGTCAACCTTTCTTGAATAGGTCTGACCTGAAACGGGAACGCAAGCGTCAAAACCCATTTCCTTTGCGATAAGCTCTTCAAGCCTTTTGACCTTTTCCTCGTCGCCGCTGAACAGCTCCATAAAGCTCGCCTGTGTGCCTGTAGTACCCTTAGAGCCTAAAAGCTTAAGACGGGAGAGCTGATAATCAAGGTTGTCGATATCCTGCGACAGCTCATACATCCAAAGGGTGGCACGCTTGCCGACGGTTGTTAACTGTGCGGGCTGTAAATGGGTGTAGGCAAGGCAGGGGAGAGACTTATATTTAAGCGCGAACTCCGAAAGATTTTTAAGCACCTGCGCCGCCTTTTTCTGAATTATAGCAGACGCTTCCCTTAAAATAATTACATCGGTATTGTCGCCTACATAACAGCTTGTCGCACCCAAATGAATAATAGGCTCGGCTTTAGGACATTGCTTTCCGAAGGCGTAAACGTGGGACATAACGTCGTGTCTTACCTGCTTTTCGCGCTCCTCGGCGACCTCGTAGTTAATATCGTCCCTGTGCGCTTCCATTTCGGCAATCTGCTCGTCGGTAATCTCAAGCCCCAACTGCTTTTCGGCTCGTGCAAGGGCAATCCAAAGCCGTCTCCAGGTGCGGAATTTAAAATTTTCCGAAAAAACGTGCTGCATTTCTTTAGAAGCATAGCGGGTGGAAAAGGGCGAAATATAATTATCCTTGTTATCGGGCATTGTAAAAAACTCCTTACTTGTTTTTGTTTATGAGCCTTTGCTCAAACTCGCCTGTGGCAAGGTCGGTATAGCGAACATAAAGGGAAATCTTATTGTCCGCATTTAAGTTATTCCAAAGTGTTTTGGTAAATTCGTCGATACTGTCGGGAATTTTTACCCGCTCAGGCTCACCCTGGAAGGTAGGAATGGGGTTGCCGTCGCATACATAGGTGTGGATAAAATGACCCAGTCCCGCCTTACTCGGATAAGAAAATGTATACCGACAGCAGTCCGTACCTTGCTCGTCAATGCTTTTTAAAATGCTCATTTCATAGGAAAAGCCGTCTTTAAAATTTAAAATACCGCTTATACGGGGGGTTAAATTTGGCGCGTCGGGCTCAAAACAGCGGGTTTCAAGCGACTCCTTAAAAGACTTGCCCTTACTCATTAAATCATAAATTGTATCGGTCTGGTCGCCGTTGGTGACAATAAGGCTGTCGCCTAACTGCCTTACCGCGTTGTAGATTATAAGGGAGGGGTCTTCGACCTTTGAAACATCAAACGGCTCGGTTTTAATTTCACCGTCATTTTCGGTAAAAACCCTGTTACGGCTGTTTTCGCTTCTGCCCATAATAAAGTAAGCCGCCGCCGCTTTTGTGCCGTCCCCCGTCGTGCCGATAACAATTCCTCTGCCGACATAGGTGTTATCCTTTATAAGCTCGCAGATGTCGTTTATTTTATATATATTC
>CABVAD010000011.1 GCA_902496265.1 uncultured Oscillospiraceae bacterium | reverse complement strand
ACTCCCGTTTTGTCTATCCAAAAAAGGATTTTTATAAACATTTAAATATAACCGAAGACCTCGACAACTCCGCTTTTGTGGTAAAGCGACGGTGTGATACAGAGGGAATAGCCCCTGCCGCAGTCCGCGGTCCATTCAACGGGCTTGTGCCGCGGCACGGCACAGACGCCCAACAGCATCATAATGGCTCCCCCGTGCATAATAACTCCCGCGTCGGTAACGCCGTCGTTTGCCATATCAATTACAATTTTATTAAGCCCTATGCACAGCCTTTTTATAAATTCGGAGTTGTCCTCTCCGCCCGGAGGGGCTGAAAGCTTGCCCGACGTCCAGGGGATAAAATTCGGATCGCTTTCAAGCTCGGCCGCGGTTTTGCCCTCAAACGAGCCGAAATCGTACTCCCTTAAATCCGAGACGGGTATAATATCCATATCCGGATAAAGCACCGCGCCCGTCTGGCGGCAGCGAAGCAGAGGGCTTGAATAAAGCCGCTCTATTTCGGGGTATTCAATATCGTCCCTTAAAAGTCTCAATTCATTAAGCCCCTCGGGCGAAAGGGGCAGGTCGGTTTTACAGCCGATATACTGTCCCGCAAAATTGGCATCGGTCGCGCCGTGGCGTATAAGATGTATTCTAAGTGTTTTCATTATAGGCACTCCAGTAAATTTGTTATTATGCTGTTGGATAAAAGCATACCGCGGTCGGTAAGGGAGATGCGGTCGGAGTTTATGTTAAGCAGTCCCGCCCCTTTAAGCGGCAGGGCGGCTTTTTTTACGCCCTCATTAAGTTCTTTACCGAAGCGTTTGCGGTATTTGTCAAAGCAAAGACCCTCTTTAAGTCTCAGCGCCAGCATTATATATTCCTCTTCGCCGCCGCCTTTTCCGTCAGAAACGGGCGGCTCGCCCCTCAAAAAGGCGCGGCTGTCGGGCGGGTAGTAAAACCGCTCGCCGCCTAAAAAGGAGTGTGCCGACGGACCTATCCCTAAGTACTCCTCGCACCGCCAGTATTTAAGGTTATGCTTACCCTCAAATCCCGTTTTTGCAAAATTGGAAATCTCGTAATGCGAAAAGTCTTTTTCCTCTAAATAACGGCACATATATAAATACTGCTCGGCGGTTTCGTCCCCGTCGGGCAAATTAAGGGTATCCTTTCTTTTGTAAAACAGGGTGTTTTTTTCGGTCTTTAAAATGTAGGCGGAGATGTGGTCGGGGCTTGCCGAAAGCACAAAATCAAGGTCGGACTTAAGGGTGCTTAAATCGGAATCGGGCAGACCTATCATCAAATCAAGCGAAATATTGTTAAAGCCTAATTCCCGCGCGGTTTTTACGGTTTTAAGGGTATCCTCGGCGGTGTGGGTGCGCCCCAAAAGGGTAAGCATAGCGTTGTCGCCGCTCTGCGCGCCGACCGACAGGCGGTTTATTCCCGCCCGCTTTGCAGCGAGAAGTGTATTTCCGGCGTTACCCGCGGGGTTTACTTCAAGAGTAATTTCCGCATTATCGGCAAGGCAAAACGCCTCTTTTACCGCCCCGATTAAGGGTATAATCCGCTCCCCTAAAAGGGAGGGAGTTCCCCCGCCGAAATATACCGTATCGACTAAGGGGCGGCAAAGTCTGCCGCCCCGATTTTTAATTTGCGAAATAAGACCCTCGGTATAGCTGTCAAGCGCTTTATCCCCATAGAACGCCGAATAAAAGTCGCAGTAGGCGCATTTTCTTTGGCAGAACGGGATATGGAGATAAAGTCCTAAAGGCTTTTTATCAGTCAAGAATTTCACCGATACAGCTGCCCGGAACGGCGGCGGCGTTAGCCTCGTCGGTATCGATATGCATTGCAAGCTTATACTTAGGGCTTACCCTTGCCACAACGTCGCCGAATACGAGAGCGCGTCCCTCGGTGGGAATTTTAACGCTGATAACCTGCTTATCCTTAATGCCGTACTTATCCGCGTCCTCGGGGGTCATATGTACATGGCGCTTTGCCACGATAACGCCCTCGGTAAGCTCAATTTCGCCCGCAGGGCCGACAAGCTTGCAGGGGGCTGAGCCTGCAACATCTCCCGATTCTCTTACAGGGGGCTTTACGCCTATCGTGCGCGCGTCGGTCAGCGACAGCTCAACCTGTGTTTCGGGTCGGGTCGGGCCTAAAATGGAAGCCTTAAGCTCCGACTTCGGACCTACGACCGTAACCTTTTCCTCGCAGGCGAACTGACCCGGCTGTGAAAGGTCTTTTTTAGGGGTAAGGGCGTGGCCCTTGCCGAAAAGGATTTCAAGCGCCTCGTCTGTAACGTGGACGTGACGCGCGGAAATTTCAACCAAAACTTCTTTTGCCATTATAAATTACTCCTTGCCGTATTTGAAATTTTATAATTTGATTTTACCATATTTTACGCGGTTTTCAAGGGGTAAAGCAAAAAAATACGGCGTATACGGGAATATTTTTTCAATTTTCACGGTTTCTCGCACGTCTGATTGCGAAAAAGGCAAGCTTCATACACACAGCGGTTTTAATGAGCGCGGGCACAAAGAAAAGGCAGTAAACAACCCCGTCAAGTCTTGAAAAAAGCGGTCCTACCGTTACGGTGCTTACCGCGGCGGCAAGGGGAAAGTCAAGTCTTTCTGCCAGCGGCGCACCGAAGAGCAAAAGGCTTTCAAGCAGGCAGAGTAAGGTAAGCGCAAGCCCTGTTATAAGCCCGAAAAACGGGGCGGCGGCACGGCTTTTGCCCGTAAAAAGCGCGCTGTAAGCGGGAATCAAAAGGGCGGGCAGAGCAACATTTATAAAATACGGCTTAGCGCTGTTTGTAAGCCCGCTAAGGCTCGGAAGGGCGTAAACCGCGATATTCTCCGCCTTAAAGTCCGCTGAGGAAAGCAGAAAAAAGAAGAGTACAGCCGCCGCGGCGGCAAAAACAGCTATTAAGGCAAGCTTTAAAATAACCTCCTGCCGTCTTGTCGCAAGATAAACCGCGGAGACAATAAACACGGCGGCGATTAAAAACCTCGGGGTTTCGGGAAGCAGCAGTCTGTCCACAAAATCGGTATACCTTATAAAGGTTATCCCCGCGTTATAAAGGGCGTACCCCGCCGCCGCAATCAGCAGAGCAAAGGAAAAAAGCCTTAAAAACGGGCTTTTGCAGGGCTTGCCGATAAGGCGGCGGGCAAGCGGCAAGGCGGCAAAATAAAGCAAAGCCGCGGCTACAGCCGCCGCAAAAAAGCCTAAAAGCGGGTAATCCCCCGAATCGGAGGAGGGCAGAACGATCACCGCGTCCCCCAAAATAAAAATCGCCGCAAGGCTTGCAAGATGCTTGTTATAAGTAGGCTCTGCCGTCATTTTACTCCCTCCGAAAGCTCCGCCCTATGCGAAAATTTATCGCCTTTAAAAACCGCGAGCCCGCAAAGGCTTACCCCGTCCCCGGTTCTTTCAAAAAACGGCATGGAAAACGTCTGACCGCCCTTTTCGCGCCCGCTTTCTATTTCAAAAAAGCGGTTACGGAAATTAATTTTGCCCGTTTCGCTTTTCTGCCCTATAATCCCCATAATATCGTACCCCACCGCCACAGAGGAAACGGGCTCGCCGTCAAGCAGAGCCGTTGGGCTGTCCGCCGCAATCATATAGGCGGAAAGGGTTATGCGGTTTTCCTTAAAGCAGTAGTCGCAGATTTCGCCGAACCGTTTTTCGCTTAGCGCGGTATCGATTACAATAACGCCGCAATGCTCAAGCAGCATAGGCCTTGAAAGGGAGTCTGAAATGCCGTCAAGCGCTTCATTTATGCTGTTTGCGGTAAAGAAAAGCACCTGAGGGGCAGGCTCCCTTTCAGCGGATTCGGAATTTACCGTCACAATCTCGGCGGTAACGGTGATATTCTCACTCCCCGAAAAGCCGAGCGCCGTCACCATAAAACGGCGGTCGTTTTGCGCCGAACCCGCCGAGAAGCGGCAACCGACAAGGGAGATACACATAATCGCCGCGAGAAAACATATTAAAAGCCTTTTCATTTTGTCCTTTTCTCCCCCGCGCGGATAATATTTCGGTTAAAAAAGGGGCGGGTGCGCATTTTCTCCCACGGCGCGCGCCAAAGGCTGTCCTTAAGGCTCTGGAAGCTCGCACGGTCCAGCGAAACTGTACTGCTTGTGCCGAAGGAGCTCAAATCGAGAATGTGGATCACCGCCGCGGTAATACCCGCAATATAGCCGTAAAGCCCGAAAAGGGCGCTTAGGATAACAAGGGAAAGCCTTAGATAAAAAACCGCCCCCTTAAGCCGCGGCACCATAAGCCCCGATATGCCCGACAGCGCCACTATAATAAGCATAGGCGCGCTTACAATCCGCGCCTCCACCGCCGCCTGACCGACTACAAGCCCGCCTACAATGCTAAGCGCGTGACCGAGGCTCTGGGGCATACGCACCCCCGTTTCCTTTAGTATTTCAAAAACGAAAATAAGCAGAATACATTCGCCCAGTGCCGAAAAGGGCACGCCGCCGCGAAGCTGGGCGACGGTAAGGGCAAGGGAGGTGGGCAGCAGCTCCTTGTGGTAGGAGGTCGCGGCGATAAACACCGCGGGTATACTTACCGACAGAAAAAAGCAGATAAAGCGAAGCAGCCGTCCCACCGAGGAGACGGCGTAGTTTAAATAGTAGTCCTCGTCCGACTGGAAATTTTCCGAAAAAAGGTAGGGTACGGTCATAACAACCGGCGTTCCGTCCACCACAAGGGCTATTCTGCCCTCAAGCAGTCTTGCCGCCGCAATGTCGGGGCGTTCGGTCGAGCCGCTGGTTTTAAAAAGGGAGCGCGGGTGGTCTCTTATTTGCTCGGCAATGTAGTTTGAGTCGAGTATGCCGTCCATATCAAGCTTTTGAACCCTCTTTTTTACCTCGCCGAGGGTTCTTTTGTTTACAAGGGAGTCAAGATAGCATATAAAAACCGATGTGTCGCTCCGTCTGCCGACCCTTAAGATTTCGGTGCAAAGGTCGGGGGTCAAAAGCTTGCGCCGTATCATAGCAAGGTTTAAAAGCGCCGCCTCGTCAAAGCCCTCGCGCGGGCCCTGCAAAACCCGCTCGTCCTCGGGCTCGCTTATACCCCTTGTGCGCCAGCCCTTGGTATTTATCGTAACGGCGGCAGTACAGCCGTCAACAAGCAAAAGGGTATCGCCGTAAAGCACCGAGCGGAGCATATCCTCCACACGGTCGGTGACAGCGGTCTCGCCCGCGAAAAGCACCTGCTTTGAAATAAAGCCGACAAGCGAATCCTCTTTTCTCTCGGCTTTGCTTGTAAGTAAGGGACGAATGACAGATTCGTTTAAAAGCTCGGCGTTTATCATACCGTCCATATAAAAAAGGGCACAGTCGTAGCTGCAGGCGCTCCGCACGCTTACCCGCCTGAGCCTCAGCACCGCGTCCTTTTTAAAGATATTCTTAAAAAGCTGTATGTTCTCTTCAAGGCTTTTTGAAAGGGTCATATCCTTATAATCCGCAATCTGTCCCGACATATTTTCACTCCCGCTTTCGGTTTTAACACATTTAGCTTGCCCCGAAAAGCGGCAAATAATCATTACGGATGTCAGACGGCGGTTAATTGACCTTTGTAGGGACAGGCGTCCTCGTCTATCGTCTAACGTCTAATATCTAATGTCTAAATTGTCGCGTGCCGATTTTGCTTATTTTCTTTGGGCGCGAGGACAATGATTATACTCAATCGGAAATAGGAAAAAAGAGAAACGTACCTCAAAGGAGATATGATAAAAGACAACCCTCCTTATAAAAGGAGGGTGCGGTTTGCAGAAAAGAATTAACCGACGAGATCAAGCGTGCCTAAAAGCTTAAAGGTCTCTAAATCGTAGTACTGCAATTCGTAGGGAGCGGCGATATAGAAAACCTTTCCTATATATAAGCCGCGGCAGTCCTGCTGACTTCTGATATCAAGGTCTGCCTTAAGCTTTTGAACAAATTTACCGTCTTCATAGGAATAAACGAAGTACTCAAGCCCCGTACCGCCGTAAGCGGGGAAGCCGATAATATTTTTTTCGTAATCCGCAAGCGTCGCCTTGTGGTTGTGAAGCGCCTCGGAATATTTTGCGGAAATATCGGTTTTGGAGCTTTCGGTCACATTGGCGGGGTCGCTTATGTCAAACATTGAAAGCTTCATAAGCCCTGTTTTGCCCGTTTGCTCGTCGGCGTTCTGCCCGACACCTAAAAGCTTATCTCCGTAGGGGAAAAGATAGCGTGAAAAGCCGGGGATTTTAAGACTGCCGATTATTTTGGGACTGTAAGGGTCGCTTACGTCGGCGCTGAAAAGCGGGTCAACCTGACGGAAGGTGACGAAATAGGCGGTATCCCCCATAAAGCGCACCGAATAAACCCTCTCGCCCGGCGCTAAGTCGGTGATTTTGCCCGTTTCCTTTAAATCGCCGTCAAGAATTACAAGGGAGTTAATCTCGGTTGAGGCGCCCCGATAAGAAGACGCCGATACCGTATCGTCGGTCTGACCTGCTTCGGTTTTTGAGACGTAATTATAATCGGTAAGCACAAAGCGGAAATACCCCTTGTATTCGTCGATAGAGAACTGGTTTAAAAGACTGCCGTTAAGCGAGCCTGACGCCTTTAGCGTAATTTTGCCGCCGTCAATCGAGAACCGCGCGACCTGCGTTAAGCCGTCCGAATCGGCAAAGCCGCAGGTTATAATATTTTCGGTGCTGGCGTAGACTGTGTAGCTGCCGCCCAAAACCGATTGCGTCCCGCAAAGCGAGCCGTCCTTAATATCATAGCTTGAAATCACGGTATACTGGGGATAATTGCAGTTGTTGTAAAAATGCACGCTCTCCGCCGCGACAGCGCCGTTATAATCCGTACAGCTTACCGACGGGACATAGCTTTCCGCCCTGCCCTTCGTGATTTCGTCGGAATTTATCGTAAAATTGGAAATCATATAAAGCCTGCCGTCTATAAGGCGGGAATCCTGATAATTTCCGCTCTGCTTTAAGCGGGTAAGCTCTTTAGGCTTGTTAGGGTCGGAAATATCGTAGATTACCGCGGTTACGGTTGACTGCTTTTCCGAATTTCCTTCGCCGAGAAGTATAAGCCTGCCGCCGCTTAGATACATATCACAGTTGTAAATATCCTCTGTCTTAATGCTTGTAAGCTGACGGGGCTTTTCCCCGGTAACGTCGACGATTTTCACCGTTTTTTCGTAAGAGGAAAGAATAAAAATATATTTCCCGTCGGTCTTTACAACGTCGGCTTCGTCCACGCCCTCGACCTGAACGTTGGTGTCGCTGTGATCCGCTGAGTTATCGGTGTCGGCGCCTGCCGACTCGTTTTTTAAAGTACTTCCGTTAGTTCCCGTCGCCGCGCCTGTGTTCGTTGCACCGTCGTAAGCCTCTTCTATAATCTCCATATCGTCTGAAGCGTAGTTCCTAATTTTATCCCAAAAGGTAGTCTTGAACTTTTTAATGCTATCGTATATATCGCCGTAGGTTGCGACGGTTTTCATAGCAACGGTGTTTTCGCTTTTATTAACCTTTACGGTGCGCCGTCCCGTGACGATTCCCGCGGAAAAAAGTATCGCTCCGCACAGCGCCAACGCCACCGCCGTGCCGAAAACCGCCCTGCCGCTCCTTTTAGGGGCGGCTTTTTCGTTTGCTTCCGCCATTTTGCGGCGGGTTTTGTCCTTAATATAGCCGTCGGGCTTTATGTTATCTATCTCTATTTTATAGCTGTCTTTAAATTTCATAAATCCTCCGCCTCCAGAGTTTTTTTGAGCTGCCCGCGTGCGCGGGCGAGTCTTGTTTTAACGGTCGAGGGGTTGGTTTTTGTAATGCCCGCTATTTCCGCGACCGAATAACCCATATAATAATACAGGTGAATCACGGTGCGGTATTTTACGGGAAGCTTTAAAACCTCGCTGAGCGCGCTATCCGCGGAATTACCGTCCGCGGCGGGAATATTCTCGTCCAGCGGGTCGGTTTTTTTAAACCAAAGCGAGCTTAGCAGACTGTTAGAGCAGTTTACGGTGATGCGGATAAGGGTCGCCTTGACGTGCTCCTCGGACTGCATATTCCGCCATACCTTCATATACCGTAGGAATACCTCCTGCAAAATATCGTCGCTGTCGCTTCGGCTGCCTGTGCGCACAAAGGCGAGCCGATAAACCGTGTCGGCGTATTTTCGGAACGCCGCCTCGGGCAGCGCGTAATCCTTTTCGGCAATATTCTCCGTACATTTCATTTAACTTCCCCCTCGCCTATAATACCGATGAGCGCCCAAAAAGGTTTCAAAAAATTTACTTTTAAGGAAAATTTTTTTGGTTTATGGCGTTAAAACGCCTTTAATAAAGGAAACTCCACTGCGAGTAGAGAGTGAAAATGGCGCTCTACCGAGGGGGTAAAATCAATAGAGAAAAGAAAACGCGCTGTATCTTGCGGCGGTTTGCGGTAAATATTATAATATTAGAGCAATACATATTTCAAGGAGAATTTACTATGCCGAATTTTGCTGTATTAACCGACTCTGCTTCAAACCTTACCGCGAAAATGCTTCGCGACAACGATATAACCGCAATCCCTTTGCCTTATTTTTTTAACGGAAAAGAATGTGCCTGCGAAATCTTAGAGACCTTTGACGATATGGCGTATTACGCCGCCCTTAAGAGCGGCGAAAAAGTTACTACCTCCCAGATTAATCCGCAAAAGTATATGGATTTTTTCCGTCCTTTTCTTGAAGAAGGAAGGGATATACTCTTTATCGGGCTCTCCTCGGGTGTAAGCGGCTCTTTTTCCTCCGCGAAAATGGCGAGGGAGCAGTTAGCTGAGGAATTTCCCGAGCGCAAAATCGAGCTTATCGACAGTCTGGGGGCGAGTCTCGGCGAGGGTCTTCACGTCTTAAGGGCGGCGAAATGCCGCGCGGAAGGAATGAGCCTTGAGGAAACGGCAGATGAAGTAAGTAAGCATATACCGAAAATGTATCAGGTCTTCACGGTTGACGATTTAATGCACCTTAAGCGCACAGGGCGGCTCTCCAATTTAAGCGCAACCGTGGGAACGGTGCTTGGAATAAAGCCTATGCTTAAGGGAAATGAAGAGGGCAAGATAGTCTCCTTCGGCAAAGTAAGGGGCAGAGCTAAAATAATTGCCGCTTTAGCTCAGAAATACGCCGAGCTTGTAAAAAATCCCGAAAGCCAAACGGTCGGAATAAGCTATGCCGACTGCAAAGAGGACGCTGAGAAATTGGCGGCGCTGATAAAAAAGGCGAATCCGCCGAAGAAGCTGATCCTAATTAAGCACGAGCCTGCGACAGGCTCCCACTTAGGTCCGGGTGCGTTGGCGCTCTATTTCGAGGGCGAAAACGGCGTAAGGAAGGTTTGAATAAAAAAGCGTTTCCGACTTAAATAATCATCAAAACAGAACAGGAACGGGACAGCGGCGTGAAATTCTTTCCGATTTCACGCCGCCGATTTTTATAATTCGGCGTAGCTTAAGCCCTTTAAGGTGTTGTATTCCTCGGCTATGGCGTACCAGGTGCTGTGACCCACAAGCCCGCTTATCGGCAGACCGAAAAGGCGCTGGAAGGTGTATACCGCGTCCCTTGTCTGCTCGCCGAAATAGCCCGTAACGGGGATTTCGGGGATTTCGGGATATACGCTCCCGATATACGAAAGATAGGTCTGAAGATCCTTAACGTCGTCATTCCGCATACCCTCGCTTAAAACATAGCCGGGGTAAATTTTCGCGCGCTCTCCCTCGTAGCCCTCGGGCAGGGTCGCGGCGGTATCCCTGTAAATTTTAAAAATCAGATTCCAGGTGTCTTCGTCAACAAATCCCGTCTCGGGCAGACCGTAAAACCGCTGAAAAGCCTTGACTGCCTGCTCGGTTCTTTGGTCGAATACCCCGTTTATGGGGATTAGCTCCAGCGCGGGGTTAAAGTAGGAAATAATATCGAGATAGTATTGAAGAGTCCTGATTTCCGACCCCTGCATACCGAGCCTTAACCCCTCGGTCGGGTAGGGCAGGGTTGCTTCCTCAATTGTGATTCCCTCGGAAACAAGCTCCGCCAACTGCTTTACGCCGTTATAGTAGCGCTTTATCGCGTACCAGGTCGCCTTATCCACCGTTCCCGTTACGGGCAGTGAAAAGATTTCCTGAAAGCTTCGCACGGCTTCCTCGGTGTCGTTTCCGAAAAGTCCGTTTTCAATGCGGATTTTGGGTATCGCGGGGTAGTTCTGCGCTATGCGGTTTAATTGGTTCTGAATAATTTTGACCTCGTTTGAAACGTCGCCGAGACGCAAGGGCGTGCCGGGGTAGGACTCGGCGATATTTTCAACAGGGGTGTCGGTAAGTATGCTTATATTGTCGCCGTAGTAGGTCTGCAAAATTTCGTATGGGGTAAGCCCCTGCTCGGCGAGAGTAACCGTCCCCCATTGGGAAAGACCCTCGCACTGTGAGGTCGTTCCGTTGCAGAAGGCGGTGAAAAGGGGCTGTATATTGCCCTGACGGACAACATATTCGTCGAAAATATCGTCCACTATATCGCTTATGTTTTCGAATATGTCCCGACCCGGTACAAAGGCCTGATCGTAGCGGGTGTTGTTTGTTATATCAAAGTCGTAACCGCGCGAGCGATACCACTCGGTGTAAATCCGGTTGAGCGCAAAGGTAATAATCGCGTATATGTTGGCGCGCAGGGCGTTTTCGGGCCAGGTGGGGTAAATTTCGCTCGAGGCGACATTTTTAATATAGTCCACAAACGGCACGGTCACGTTCTCGGCGTTTGAGCCGGGCGCGCCTAAATGCACCGTGATATTCTCGGGTATAACGGGCTGAATAACCGCTGGCATTTTCTCACCCCCTAAAGATTAAAGGACGAAAGCTCGTTGAAGACAATCGGTCCTTTGTTTCCGCCGAAGGAGGCGAGCGGAGTCAGGTTCGAGCGCTGAAGAGAGGTCACGCCCCTGAAAATCGGGAGATTTACATGCAGGTTGTCGGCGTAGCCGTCCGCCTCGATAAGCACATTGTAAAGGGCGTAGGGCTGTGCGCCCGTGTCGGGCTCCATAGAAAGCCCTCTTGAGGGCGCGGGCAGACTGAAGGTTTTGGTTTTGCCGCTTTGATCCGTAAAGTCGGTGTCAATAATATTCGGCGCTCTATAGTCGCCCGTAAATACCGTAACCTTGGCGTTTTCGATTGGGTATATACTCGAAACCGCCGTCACCATTACCGCAAGCCGTCCGTTTTGGTCGGTGGAATCCTCCTTGTCATACGGCGTACCCTCACTGTACTCGCCCTGCTTGTCAAGCGGCGCTTCCCGCGCGGCGGTTTCGGCTTTAGGCGGCGCGCTTTCCCGCGCCGCTGTCGGCTGTACCCGCGGGGAGGGAGAGGAACGGTACATTCTCATAAGCTCTTTTTTATATTTTTCAATAAGTTCGTTATCCATAAAATCACCTCTTAAAATATTTTATTCCATAAAGGCGACAGGGTTACACGAAAATTATTGAAATTACT
>CABVAD010000010.1 GCA_902496265.1 uncultured Oscillospiraceae bacterium | reverse complement strand
AGTAATAAAAAAATGCGCTCTTTTTTGTTGCTTTAGTGAGAAAAGTGTACTATAATAGAATACAACAGTTCGCGTACGGAGGACAGTTATGATGGAAGACAGATACCTGCTTATAAATTCAGCGGTGCTGCCGCCGGTCTTTGAGGGCGTGATTCTCGCAAAGGAGCTGATAGCGAGCGGCAAGGTCTCAAGCGCCGCCGCCGCGGCAAAGGCGGCTGGAATTTCCAGAAGCGCCTTTTATAAGTATAAGGATTATGTGTTTAAATATTCAGGTCTTGACGGCGACACACTAAACCTTAACGCCCTGCTTTCGGACAGGGCGGGAGTCTTTTCCGCGCTTACCGCCGAGCTTTTCAGCTGCGGCGCGAACATTATTACCGTCTCGCAGGGTATTCCCGAAAACGGAACAGCCAACGTTTCCCTTACGGTCAGCACGGGCGGCATTTCGCCCGAGGAGCTTATGGGCCGCCTGCTCAATATCGACGGTGTAATATCAATTAAAAGAATAGACGGAGGTAAACAATGATAAATGTCGCTATTATGGGTCACGGAGTTGTCGGTTCAGGCGTCGCCGAAATCCTTATAAATCACTCCGAGAGAATCGCCGATAAGGCGCACACGTCGGTTAATGTTAAATACATTCTCGACCTGCGCGATTTTCCCGATTTGTCTTACAGCGATAAATTTATTAAGGATTTCAATACGATTATAAACGACGACAGCGTTAAGGTCGTCGTTGAGGTGATGGGAGGAATTAATCCCGCCTACGATTTTGTAAAAAGCTGTCTTTTAAAGGGCAAAAGCGTTGCCACCTCAAACAAGGAGCTTGTGGCGGCAAAGGGCGCGGAGCTTATTAAAATCGCCAATGAAAACAATGTTAATTTCCTTTTTGAGGCCTCGGTCGGCGGCGGTATACCCGTGCTTCGCCCGATAGCTCAATGTCTTGCCGCAAACGAAATTACCGAGATTGCGGGAATATTAAACGGCACAACCAACTTTATTTTAAATAAAATGATAGTGGATAATATGGATTTCGGCGCGGCGCTCGCCTTAGCGCAGGAAAAGGGCTTTGCCGAGAAAAATCCCACCGCCGATATCGAGGGTCACGACGCCTGCCGCAAGGTCTGCATCTTAGCGGCTTTGGGCTTCGGCAGACACGTTTATCCCGATCAGGTAAGTACCGAGGGTATAACCGAAATCACCCTTGACGACGTTGAGTCGGCGGACAATTTCGGCTGTGTTATCAAGCTTATCGGCAGGGCGAAAAAGCTCCCCAACGGAAAAATTACCGCTTCTGTCCGTCCCACCCTCGTTAGCCGCGACTGTATTCTCTCGGGCGTTAACGGGGTATTCAACGCGATAATGGTAAACGGAGACGAGACGGGCGAGGTTATGTTTTACGGCAAGGGCGCGGGCAAGGAGGCAACAGCCAGCGCGGTAGTAGCCGACGTTATCGACTGCGTAAAGCACCTCAGCACACGCAAATACCTCGACTGGGATGAGGGCGCGCCCGATTATGTGGACAACGCTTATGATGAAACTTCAAGGCTTTATGTCCGCGTTTCCTCAAACGATTTTGAAGGACTTGAAAAACAGTTTGAGGCTCTCTTCCCCGCCGTTTCCTGCGTAAAAAACAAGTTTCGCGGCGAGATAGCCTTTTTAACCGATGAGGAAAAGGAAAGCGTAATAAATGAAAGGCTTTCAAAGTTTAACAATCTTTCCTCACTTAAAGTTCTGCACACCTTTTTCTAATTCTTCAGGGGGTTTATTCAATGTCACTAATAGTAAAAAAATTCGGCGGCTCTTCGGTTGCAAACGCCGAGAGGGTATTTCGCGTTGCAAATACCATTATTAACGATTACAAAAAAGGCAATGATGTTGTAGTTGTTGTTTCGGCTCAGGGCGACACCACAGACGATTTAATCGAAAAGGCAAAGGAAATCAATCCCGATGGCGCTTCAAAGCGCGAGCTTGATATGCTCCTTTCCGCGGGCGAGCAGATGTCTATTGCCCTGCTTGCAATGGCGATCGAAAAGTTAGGCTGTCCGGTAATATCCCTGCTCGGCTGGCAGGCGGGCTTTTCAACCGACTCAAACCACGGTATTGCGCGCATTAAAAACGTAAACGCTGAGCGTATCAGAAACGAGATTGCAAAGCGCAACATAGTAATAGTCGCGGGCTTTCAGGGGCTTAACAAGTATGACGATATAACAACCTTAGGCCGCGGCGGCTCGGATACAAGCGCGGTTGCCATAGCCGCCTCTATGAAGGCGGACGTATGCCAGATTTACACCGACGTTGACGGTGTTTACACCGCCGACCCACGCAAGGTTCCAAATGCTAAAAAGCTTGACGCGATTACCTACGACGAAATGCTCGAGCTTGCGACCTTAGGCGCTCAGGTGCTTAACAATCGCTCAGTTGAGATGGCTAAGAAATACAATGTAGAGCTTGAGGTGCTTTCAAGCCTTGAAAACAAACCAGGCACAATCGTAAAGGAGACTGTAAAAATGGAAAAGACTTTAATCAGAGGCGTTGCAAAGGACGATAACGTTGCTACCGTTTCGGTAGTTGGGCTTGAGGACACTCCGGGAGTAGCCTTTAAAATCTTCAACAAGCTGGCTCATAAAAGAATTAATGTTGATATTATCCTCCAGTCGGTAGGCCGCGACGGCACAAAGGATATTACCTTCTCTGTTCCCAAGGACGACGGAAAAACTGCGGTTGAGTCGATAGAGTCTATGAAGGACAGCCTTAATTATCACAAGGTCGCCCTTGACGAGTCGGTTGCCAAGGTTTCGGTTGTTGGCGCGGGAATGGAAAGCCACCCCGGTGTTGCCTCAAAAATGTTCGAGGCACTTTATGACGCGGGTATCAATATCCGTATGATTTCGACAAGCGAAATCAAAATCTCGGTGCTTATTGATTCCGAATACGCCGATAAGGCGGTAAGAGCCGTTCACGATAAATTTATCGATTAACAGAACAGAATATCAAAACTCCCGCCCGTTCGAGTAATTACTGCTCAAACGGGCGGGAGTTTTGTATTTTAAATTTTAAACCGCGTCGGGGTGGGTTTGCTTATACTCTATCTGCTCCTCAATCATCATATCCTTGACCTTCATAAGACGCGCGCGGCTTGAGCGCTCGTTTTCCTCAAGCTTCATAGAGATAAAATGAATGGTCTCCTGATAGCGGGGAATAAGGACGTGTTCAAGGGCGTTTACGCGGCGGCGGGTCTTTTCAATCTCGTCCGCCATCAGCTTTACCGACTTTTCCTTTTCGGCAAGTTGGAGCATTAAGGGCAAAAGCTCCGACAGTCCGCTGACCGCGTCGTCAAGCTCAAAGCTTGTAGAGGCAAAGCCGTAGGAAAAAATGTCCGACTCCTCTGCTGTTCTGGTATTTATCTGATAAACGGGAATATCAACGCTCATTACGTTGCGGGTTGACTGCTCCAGATAAACCTCCTGCTTAGGGGCTAAAAGTGCGGTATCAAGCGCCTCCTTTGACATAACGCTTGAAGCCAGCACAAAATCGGCATTGATAATTCTAAGTCCTTCTTCAACCCGCTCGCGGAGCGTTTTGGTCTCCCTTATCATATCAAGAAACTGCCGCATAAGCTCATCACGCTTATCTTTTAACAGCTTGTGACCTCTTAAAGCTGTGGAAAGCTGTTTTTTAAGGCGGGTCAGCTCCATACGGGTGGGGTTAACATTAAGTGTTGCCATTATCCCACTCCTTAAAACTTGCCGTAATACTTATCGAGCAGCTCGTCATTGATTCGCTTAAGCTCGCTTCGCGGCAGAATTGATAAAAGCTTCCAGCCTATATTAAGGGTTTCCTCAATCGTGCGGTTGGTGTTATAGCCTTGAGAGACATACTCTTTTTCAAACCTGTCGGCAAACTCGGCGTACTTCTTGTCAATATCGGTAAGCGCCGCCTCGCCCAAGATTACCATAAGCTCCTTTGCGTCCTTACCTCTCGCATACGCCGCGAAAAGCTGGTTCATAGTAGCCGCGTGGTCCTTTCGCGTTCTGCCCTCGCCTATTCCCTTATCCTTAAGACGGGAAAGGGACGGGAGTACATCGATAGGCGGAGTGACACCTTTTCTGTAAAGCTCACGGCTCAAAATTATCTGACCCTCTGTAATATAGCCCGTAAGGTCGGGTATCGGGTGGGTCTTGTCGTCCTCGGGCATAGTAAGAATCGGAATAAGGGTTATAGAGCCGTCCTTACCCTTTAAGCGACCAGCGCGCTCGTAAAGGGTCGCAAGGTCGGTATACATATAGCCGGGGTAGCCCCGTCTGCCGGGTACTTCTTTACGAGCAGCGGAAACCTCTCTTAAAGCGTCAGCGTAGTTGGTGATATCGGTCATTATTACAAGCACCTGCATACCAAGGTCAAACGCCAGATATTCTGCTGCGGTAAGCGCCATTTTAGGTGTGGCTATACGCTCGATAGCGGGGTCGTTAGCTAGGTTTACAAACATAACGGTACGGTCAAGCGCGCCTGTCTCTCTGAAGGAATCGATAAAAAAGTTGGACTCCTCAAAGGTGATACCCATTGCCGCGAAAACAACCGCGAACTGCTCGTTATCGCCGAGCACCGCCGCCTGTCTTGCAATCTGGGCGGCAAGGTTGGCGTGCGGAAGACCCGAAGCCGAGAAAATCGGAAGTTTCTGCCCCCTTACAAGGGTGTTAAGACCGTCGATAGCCGAAACGCCCGTCTGTATAAACTCCTGCGGATAGTTTCTTGCCGCAGGGTTCATAGGTCTGCCGTTAATATCCATTCGCTTTTCGGGGATAAGCTCGGGGCCGCCGTCTATCGGTCTGCCTAAGCCGTCAAAAACGCGGGAAAGCATATCGGGAGAAACGGGAAGCTCCATTCCTCTGCCTAAAAAGCGCACCTTAGAATCGGCAAGGTTAATTCCCGCCGCGCTTTCAAAGAGCTGAACAAGAGCGTTTGTGCCGTTGATTTCCAGCACCTTACAGCGCCTTATTTCACCGTTCGGAAGCTCGATTTCGCCCAGCTCGTCATATTTCACGTTTTCAACATCGCTTACAATCATAAGCGGGCCTGCGACCTCGCGTATAGTTTTATATTCCTTTGGCATTTTTTCTCCCCTCCTTACAGCTCGTCGGAAGTCTTAACGGCTCTGTCAATATCGCTGTCAAGCTCGGCTAAAATTTCGGTGTATTCTGAATCTATATTATTTTCGGGTGTGTACTTAAACCTGCCTATGCGCTCCCTTGAGGGCATAGAAACTATTTTTTCAATCGCCGCGCCCTTATTTAACGCCTCAAGCGATTTATCGTAGAATGCCAAAATAAGCTCCATCATAAGGTACTGCTTATTAAGCGAGGTATAGGTATCGGTATCGTCAAAGGCGTTCTGGTGCAGATAGTCCTCTCTTATAGACCGCGCCGCCTCAAGCTTTAGGCGGTCAGGAGCTGAAAGCGCGTCCATACCGACAAGCTTTACTATTTCCTCAAGCTCGGCCTCCTCTTGAAGTATCGCCATAAGTCTGCCGCGAAGCTTATACCAATCAGGCTTAACATTTTTATTAAACCAATTTGAAAGCGAATCGGCGTAAAGCGAGTAGCTTGTAAGCCAGTTTATCGCGGGGAAATGACGCTTATAAGCAAGGGAGGAATCGAGTCCCCAGAATACCTTTACGATTCTAAGTGTAGCCTGCGAAACAGGCTCGGAAATATCGCCGCCGGGGGGCGAAACCGCGCCGATTACCGAGAGCGCGCC
Organism: uncultured Oscillospiraceae bacterium; assembly: GCA_902496265.1. Taxonomy (GTDB): domain Bacteria; phylum Bacillota; class Clostridia; order Oscillospirales; family Acutalibacteraceae; genus UBA737. The sequence continues at coordinate 5,946 of CABVAD010000010.1, read as the reverse complement.
CTCTGTTTCTTCGCCGCCGTTTACTATAACTCTGCCCGCGCGCTCATAGAACTGCGCAAGACGCGAGCCTAAGTATGCGGGATAGCCCTCTTCACCCGGCATTTCTTCAAGTCTGCCCGACATTTCGCGCAGAGCCTCCGCCCAGCGTGAGGTGGAGTCCGCCATAAGTGCTACCGTATAGCCCATATCGCGGAAGTATTCTGCAATTGTAATGCCCGTATAAATCGAGGCTTCGCGCGCCGCAACAGGCATATCCGAGGTGTTGGCGATAAGCACCGTGCGCTCCATAAGGGAGTTGCCTGTTCTCGGGTCTTTAAGCTCGGGAAACTCGTTTAAAACATCGGTCATTTCGTTGCCGCGCTCGCCGCAGCCGATATAAACAATTATATCCGCCGCCGCCCACTTTGCAAGCTGGTGCTGAACAACGGTTTTACCCGAGCCGAAGGGTCCGGGAACTGCCGCAACGCCGCCCTTTGCAATCGGGAAAAGTGTGTCAATTACACGCTGACCTGTTACAAGCGGAATATCGGGCGATAATTTACGCTTATAGGGTCTGCCCACGCGGACGGGCCAGGACTGCATAAGGGTAAACTCTTCTATCCCCTTTTCGGTCTCAACCTTATAAACGGTATCCTCAACCGTGTAATCGCCCTCGGCAATTTCCACTATTTTTCCCGACATTTTATTGGGTAACATTATTTTATGGCTTACAATAGCGGTTTCTTGAACCGTGCCTACAGTATCGCCGCCCTTTACGGTATCTCCCACCTTTTTCCCAGGTGTGAAGTGCCACTTTTTCTCGCGGGAGAGGGCGGGTACTTCAACACCGCGCTGAAGATTTGTACCGCTCACCTTCATTATTTCGGCAAGGGGACGCTGTATTCCGTCAAATATAGAGCCGATAAGCCCGGGTCCTAACTCAACGCTCAAGGGCTTGCCTGTTGAGACGACCTTTTCGCCCGGTCCTAGACCTGCAGTTTCCTCGTAAACCTGAATAGAAGCCTTATCGCCGTGCATTTCTATAATCTCGCCGATAAGCCTTTTGTCCGAAACGCGGACAACGTCGAACATATCGGCGTCACGCATACCCTCGGCTATTACAAGAGGACCTGCAACCTTGGTTATTGTTCCTTCGGTCATTCTTATATCTCCTTTTTCGCTATTTGTTAAAAATTATATCCGAGCCGACCGCCTTTTCGACCGCAGCCTTTAGCGCGGCAGTACCCGCGCCGTTATTGCCCGAAACGCCGATAATCGGCACTACCGAGGGGGTAAGCTGTTTATCGGTTTTATCTATTTGCCGTTTAAGGGTCGGCACTAAGCGCTCGGTCACATAAACTATACCGTAGCCTGCCGTTACGATTTTTGAAAAAATCTGCTCCGCGTCAGCGTCTTTGTCGCAGGGGTAAATATCAAGTCCTACCGCCGCGAAGCCCTTAATGCTTTCGGTATCGCCCAAAACCGCTATTTTAACCATAAAGCTCACGCAGCCTTTCCCTTGTTTTCTCGGTCGGCTGACCTGTTTTAATTCCGCTGTAAATTATGCGAAGGTCGGTGATTTCCGCTTTCCGTGCTAACATATAGCCGACAATCGGTTCGATACCTACCGTGATGTATTTACACTGTCTCGCCGCTTTTATAACGCAGTCGTCCGCGAATTTTTCAAACTCCGCGGGGGAATGTCTGTAAGCCTCGGCGGCTTCCCCGCCGCCAAGCTCGGACGCGCCCGCTAAAAGCTCTAACAGCTTTTCTTCACCTGAAAGCGCCGCTAAAACCATTGCTTTTTTGGAAACCACGCCCGTTTCGGTAAGTACGGTATTCAAAAAAGCGGCGGATTTATTCGCCTTTGCCGCGCGCAGAGCGGCTTTAATATTGTTATAAAACACAGTCACGGTTATAAGCTTTAAAATCACGCGGTTGCCGATTTTTTTCGCCTTGTCCAGCTGTGCGGTCATAAGTCCCGCGTCAATTATGCAGTCGGCAAGCTGACTGTCCCCCGTTTTTGTAAATACCGAATACGCCTCTTCTGCCGCGGAACGCATAAATTCAGGCAGTAAATCAAACCGCTTTTCCTTAACAGAGCGTTCCAGGCTTGATATTTCCACAGTGGCGGGAAGAATAAGAAGACCGCTGTATTCACAGCCGCGTACTACCCCTTTAAGCACCGCCTTGTAGTTATGAAAATCGTTTTCGTACAAAAAGGGTTCAAACGCCGACATATCGGGAGCGTTTTCGGTAACATATTCCCACAGCTTTTCGGTTTCCTCGCTTAAAAGACGCGGCACATCTGCTGTATCGGTCGCACCTATTCCCCTGTCCGTGAGCATTTTCGCAAGCTCGTCGGTGGATTTTGCGGCTGACAGCTGATTCAGGTCTCCGCTTTTTAAAAGCCTGTTTTCCCGCGCCCGTAGATTTCCTATCGCGAAGCCGACGGATTTAACCGCCATAGTTTCACCTTCTTAAAACTTAAAAGTTAATCAGCCGAAAAGGGCTGTGTTTACCGCGTCGGTTATTTCATCGCGCTTTTCGCGCATTACCGCCGACAGCTCGCAGTTAATAATTATATCTCCGTATTTAAGGATAAAACCGCCGTTAATATCAGCAGGAGTATCGCTTAAGGTTACCGAAAGCTCCTCTAAGGCTTTTAGAAAACCGTCCTTGCCGCGCGACAGGTCGCGGGCAGAAAGGAGCATTTCGCCTTTCCCGCTCATAGCGTTCTTTTTTGCAAGCCTTAAAAGGCAGTCGAAATAAGCCTTGTCATCATAATTATTTATGCTGGCAATAACCTCTGAAAGCGCCTTTTCGATGAGCTCGCGCTTCTTTTTAAGGGCGGCGTCACGCAGTACAAGCTGTGCCGCGGAGTCGCCCGTGCTCTTTATAAGCGCGGCTTTTTTTTGGGACTCGGCGGCAATCATCTCTGCCTGTTTTTCGGCTTCCTTTACCTTGTCGGAGATTATCTCCTCCGCTTTTTTTTCGGCGGCGGAAATTATCTCTTTTGCCGTACTTTCCGCCTCGGCGGTTATACCGGCAAGTATCTTTTCACTTGAGGTCATATTGTTTCACCTTAAAGAAGAATAACGGTAAGGAATGAGACGAGGAAGGCAAGCAGAGCGTAAATTTCAACAAGCGTTATGGAAACAAGTGCCTTCGGGAAGGCGCTGTCGTCCTTTGCAAAAAGCGAAATACCCGCTACTGCCGCCTTACCCTGGGCAATACCCGACATAAGTCCGCCTATTGCGATAGGAAGACAAGCGGCGAGAATCATTCCGCCCTGCCAGATTGCGAGATCGGCAGAACCGCCGAATACGCCGATTTTGGTAAGCACGATAAAGGAAACAATAAAGCCGTAAAGTCCCTGTGTACCGGGGAGCAGCTCTAAAACCAGCATTTTACCGAATTTAGAAGAATCCTCCGCGAGAACGCCCATACCGACCTCGCACGCCATACCTACGCCCTTGGCAGAGCCGATACCCGCTAAAATTGTTGCCAACGCCGCGCCTACAAGCGCCAATACTGTACCTAAAGTCATTTTAATTTTCCTCCTTAATATTTTCCACATTCAAATCGGTGTATTTTGATTTGAATGAAAAAGGCTTAAATTCTCTTCCGCCGCCCTCATAGAATTTAGAGAACAGCTCTACATACTGAAGTCTCAGCGTGTGAACATACGCGCCCAAAACATTGAGCCCGAAGTTTATCGCGTGACCGAGCGGGAAAACTATTATAAGCAGTATAAAGCCTCCTACCGTTTTTCCGCCCATAGCGCTTAACATATTAAACACCGCGCTCATTGCCGAGGTGGTAAGTCCCAGCGCCATAAGGCGCGAGAACGAAAGCAAATCGCTTACATAGCTTGTAATATCGTAAAGCGAGGCGATACCCGAAAACAGGCGCATAATCGGATTTTTCTTATCCCGCCCTTGAGTGAGTATAAGTCCTACAACCGACACTAAAGCTAAACCGATTCCGATATTTTTAATTATCGGTACGGTAACAAAGCCCAAAGCCATAAGCGCGATACCCGTAAGGGTGGTAATCCAGAGTCCCGCGTCAAAGAACGCGACCGCCTTGTCGCCGTTTTTAATTGAGGTCGCAAACTTAGCGCAAAGTCCCGCTATAATCTCAACAAGACCGAGCGCAAGACTTAATATCAAAAGGGTTACCGCGTCGCCGTTCATAGGGTCTATAAGCGCGGGCAAAGCCACCCTGTGACCGAAGAACCTTTCGCTTATAACCGCGATACTGTCGCCGAAAAAGCTGCCGTAAACCAGTCCCCACAAAAAGGTGGATATGCCGCAGTACTGAAACAGCCGCATATTCTGCCGCATTGACCTTGAAAGCTTGAATTTTGCGAGTGAGAGTGTTGTCGCAATTATCATTATAAGTCCGTAGCCCGCGTCCGAAAACATCATTCCGAAAAACAGATAATAGAAAAAGCCGGTTATCGGAGAGGGGTCTATATCACGGGGACCGGGTAAGGAATACATCTTAACTAGCGTCTCCGCAGGGCGTGCAAAGGCGTTGTTTTGAAGCTGTACGGGAGCTAACTCCTCGTTTGCGTCCTCTGCCTCAATTACGACCGTGAACTGCTTTTTAAGCTCCTTTTCAAGATAAGGAATATCCCGCTCTGCGACATAGCCTTTTATAAGCACCGTGTGCGAGGTTCTGCCTATTTCGCCCGCCGCGCGGAAATTCTCAGCCCGTCCGCGGCAATAGTCCGCAAGATTTTCAATCTCATAGCGGCTTTCGGATATTTCCTTTATACGCGCAAGTAATTTATCAATTTCCTCTTTGCATTTATCCGCGCGTTGCTCTTTAGAGGCTATCTTATCCCTCGGCAATTTTGAGGTAATCTGCGCGGGTCTTGCAAAGGAAAGGGCACGCAAAACCGCCTCTGCCCTTTCCTGCTCCTCCTTTGGACAGCAGGCGAAAATATAGGTTATATCCTTTCCCGTGTTTATAATCTCGGTATAAAGCGAGATTTCGGGGTCTGTCTCGGCTATTTTCTCGCACAGCCCGTCGAGGGTGTAAATACCCGCCACCGTGCCGATAAACGCCCGCGTTTTCGCCGTTCCCGAAAAGGAGAGCGGAACATCGAGGGGCTCCCAGGGAAGCATCTGCTCCCTTGTAGTGTTAAGGCGTACAATTTCCGCCTTTTGCTCCGCTATTTTGCGGTCATTCTCAATAACCTCGTTTGCAAGGGATAAAGCCTTTTCAATCTGCCCGCGCTTTAAGTAAAACTCATCGGGTGTAAGCTCCCTTGCGGAGTTAAAAAGACCCGCGATACCCTTTTTTTCGGGGAATCTAAGGTTCAGTATCTTAACCGCGCTTTCCGCAGTTTCGGCGTTTCGCTCATATGCGTTTATCTTGTCCGAGGTATCGGTCCTAAAATATCCCTCGGGCAAAACAGCAGTTTCCTCGTCCGAAGCCGCCGTGTCAATATCGATAAGTGACATTTCCTGCAGTCTTTTCATAACCGCCGCCGCTTCGGTATCCCCTGCATATATGCTGACAAGCTTACAGCTAAGCTTAGACATGCCTATCACCACACTTCCTTAAATAAATCAAAATTCAAGCAAACATAATTTCTGTCGCGGCGGATACCGCCTTTTTGATATTTTGCTCATACTTATCATCAAGTCCGCTTTTAACAGCTTCGGCTTGATGATAAGCCTCCTGTTTTTCAGCGTCCGCCGCCGCCCTTGCTGAGTCTAACTTTTTTTCGGTGTTTTCCTCCGCTCTTGAGAGTATTCGCGCCGATTCCTCAGCCGCCCGAAGCTTTGCGGTATCAGATATTTCCGCCGCCTTTTTTTCCGCGTCCGAAATAATCTTTTCAGCATTTCTTTCAGCGCTGAGAATTTCATCTGCCATTTTTCTTGCCAAACAAAACACCTCCGTGTTTTTTTAAATTATATTTTACACTTTTTATGCGGAAAAGTAAATGAC
>CABVAD010000009.1 GCA_902496265.1 uncultured Oscillospiraceae bacterium | reverse complement strand
TATTTGTTAAGAATTAACAAATATCGACATTATATCGCATATAGTAATAATTAAGCACATATTTTCGCGGCGGCTTTAACCCGTAAATCGGATAAAAAACGCCAAGCTTAATTGCAGGAATTTATCATTTTTATCAGATTTTCCCGTTGCTTTTCATTAAGCTCATCATCGGATACAAGCGATGTATACGAAAACAAAACATAGCCCTCCACACCGCTGTTTTTATAGCATTGTTCCGCCTGTCTTGCTATAATATCCTCAGAGGTATTCCACTCTTCCCTGTCCGCCTCGGTGTCGGTTCCTATTTTGTAGGGTGCGAGACCTATTTTAAGCTTAACCTGTCTGTTCTCGGATACAAGCTTTAACCATTCGCTAAGTAAATTATCAAAGCAATACTGCTTATCAGGGTAATCAAACCCGAAATAAAGCTGAGGAATAATACAGTCTATACAGCCGCTTTCAACCCATGCTTTAGCGTCGGCGTAAAGCTCGTTATAATTTTTCTCAATCGACGCCGCGGGGCTTACCGAAAAAAGAATGTCCTTTCCGTGAAATTTCACGGCGGTATAACAGCCCGATATTAAAGCGTTTACATTAGCCCGTCTCCAATCGGCAAGCGAAAGCGGATTTTCGGTCTCGGATTTATATTTTTCATAGCTGACAGCATCAAATTCTGGGTCGGCCGTCGGATAAAAATAATCGTCAAAGTGTATGCCGTCGACCTTATATTTATTGAGCACCTCGCGTATGCCGTTTATAACAAGCTCTCTTACCTCATACTCGGCGGGGTTCAAATAAATGCCGTTATATATAACAACATTTTTATCGTTTTCCGCACTGTCATCGCTCAACCATTTATACGCGGGGCTATTGTGATCGAGCGCCTCCTTATCGCTTGAAGCGGTCAGCACCCTGTACGGGTTTATCCAGGCGTGAACCCTTATTCCCGCGGTATGGCAGGCGTTTATTATGTATTCAAAGACATCGTAATCAATCCCCTCGGCGGCTTTTACAAGCGGAAAATAATCCGACTTAAAAAGCGAATCGCAATAGGCGCGTATATGGACGTATATTTCTCCGATTTTAAGCGCCTTGCAGTTTTCAAGCACCTTTTCAAACTCCGCCTTAAAGCCCGCCTCGCTTTCAAGCATACCGTTTATCTCGCTGAAGGAAAGCCAAACGCCCGATGAAGAAGAGTTTTTATAAGTCAGCTCCTCTTTTTGCGGCGTGCCGCTCCCGTTATCTGTATGGGAGCAGCCCGCAAGCAGGGAAAACGCGAGTAACAGACAAATTAATACTTTTTTCATAACGCCCTCCAAAAAGGATTATACAGCATCTCTGTAGTTGATAATAAGCTCGCCGAGAGAAAAAGCGTTGTCTGAGCTGAATTTGATCTGAACGGAATAAGCGGCGTTTAAATGAGGTATAAGCTTTACGGCTTTAAGCGTGCCGCAGGTATAATCCATATCAGGCTCTCCGAGACTTAGCCTGTCGAAGCGTTTTCCGTTAATAAAAATTTCAAGCCTTCCGACAGATGAAGCGGAAAAATTAATACTGTCGATAAGCTTCTTCCGCGACATACAGCCGAAATCAAAGCTTTTTGTGGCCGCGCTTGCCGAAACATACCTTTTTTCTATTACCTGTGAGCCGCCGTCTATGTAAATATCAGTATCCTCTGAGCCCGAAAGCTTCGCGGTATAAAACACCTTGCCGTCAGTACCCGTACAAAAAACGCTGAGCTTTCCCGCGCAGGCAAAGCCGCCCAAGGTATTGGTTTTCGGAAAGCTCCATACATACCACGCGGGATTTTTAATCCCGCCGTCACGGAAATTCATTATAACACCTTTATTTCCGATAAGCAACAGGTAAGTGTTTCCGGTTTCAACCGCGAAGGCGCTTTCGGCTTCATCATTGCTTAACGAGCCGAAAAAGTTCGCCACCGCGTCGGAAAGCCTTGTTATTTCCAATGATGAGGTGCTGAGTGCGTAAACCGTGCGGTCGCTTCCTAACCATACCGCGTTATCTCCGCAGAGAAGACAGGCGTATTTGTTTTTCAGCCCCTTGCCGCTGCTTATTTTCTTTACGGTAAAGGAATCACTGTTATAAAACACCGCGTCATTGTCAGCGAGCAGGGAATTTGAATTGATCGCCGTGCCGCATTTAAGGCTTAAAGAATATATTTCGTTTTGCTTAAACACCAAAACTCCGTTTTTATAGCTTAAAAGCGCGTTAATTCCGTCGTCTCCGCCGACCGTGCAGGAGGAATCACAGGGGAAATAAAGCGGATTTTCGGTATGTATACTGAAAATTCTGCCCTTGTCGGTTCCGCCCGAAAAAATAATCCTTGAGCCGTACACCGCACAGCAGCTTGAGGATACAGCGCTTTCAAAGCCGTCTTCAATATCTTTTCCCGCCGTTACGCAGATATTGTTTTCATGGTACATACTCATCATCGGAACAGGATAATCTCCCTCGGAGTCGGTAAAATACAGCATACCCTTTTTTCGGTCGATATTCAGAGTGATTTCAGCGTTATAGAAGGTAGCGGTTACCGAGCTTTGACCATAGGTAATAAACCACTCCGTATATTTCGACGGATTTATGTAAACACGGCATATAACTGCTTCGTTGTTAAGGTCTGTAAAGGGAAGTCTGAAGCAGGAGGAATACCCGTCCGAGGTAAAGTAAGCCTTAAAGCGGTCGGTAAGCATATTCTGAGACTCTAAAAGCAGAGGACTTCCCGTGTAGGCGTATCCCGTAGCCCTTGCCTCCTCGTAGCGGTTGCCTCTCCCGTTTATATAAACCACGGGAATATAAAAGCTGTGCAGCTCGTTCCAAGAGCTTAAATCTGTACCAAGCTCATATATTCGATAGCCTTTTTGCGAATAATCGTATATGTTGCGGGTGCTTACAAGAGCAAACACACCCGCTCCGTTTACCGCGCTGCCGCTGTAAAAGAGAAAGTCAGAAGGCTGGTAAAAGTCCTCGTTGGTGATACGGTTAAAAATAAAATTGCCCGCCGAAGCGCTGCTTCCGTCCGCCCCGACAAAAAATATATTGCAGTAAAAAATAGAGTCGTCCTCGCAGTATTCCTCAACCGCTATTCTCTTGTATTCGCCGTTTATATAAACCGCGCTGTCGGTGACCTTATAGGAAAATGCGTCGTAAACGGGCGGGTTTTCGCTTTTGATTATATTTCCCGAATCAGCGCTCAGTCCCGCTCTTGTGCATAAAATTCCGCCGTTGTTCCACATATTTTCGCTTTCCGAAAGCGCGTCATCCGGAATATCCGAGCTAAGACGTGCCGCAAATGTTCCCGCTTTAAAATTTCTCACCTTCAAAGCCTTACGCTCGGTGCGCTCTAATGAACCGAATTTCATATCCTCTACCCCACCGTCACCTTAGGAAGACAGTCCTTTACACTTGACATTTCCGCCAACGCCGTCCCCCGTTTTGCATTGTATATTTCGGCAAACAGCCGATTTTTGTTTGTATCTCCCTCGGTAAGCGCCAAAAGCATCGCCGTGCCGTAGCAAAGCGCGTCCTCCTTTGCGCCCGAAATATCAAGGTTATCCGAGAGCGAAGAAATACCGCCGCACCTTAAATCCATTAACAGCTGGCGTATAATTTCCAAGCCCTTAAGCGCGGTAAGCTCCGACTCGGCGGGGTCACCCTCAGCCGACGAATAACCGAGCAGACTCATCGCTCTTTTTATAACATCATAGCCCGTCATCTGCTTTTTCCTCCTTAATATCGCTTATAAGTCCGTTTTTGTCGGGCACAGTCCCGTCAGGTAAGCGCTTGAGCAGCTGAACGCGGTCAATAATTCCCTTTTCGTAAAGGGTGATAAGCGTACTTGTACATTCGCGCTCGCTGTATACCGTTCCCGCGCCCGCCTCTATTTTAGCGTTTATAATAAGCCCCTTAAGGCGTTCCGACTCAAAGGGCACATAACGTATGCCCTCCCTATCCGAAAGCTTGAGACTTCGTCTTCCGTAGCAGGTAATCCAGAAATCCGCCCAGATTCGCGCAATATCCTCAGCAAAGGAATAAAAGCGGTTTTTTATTATCTGCAAAGGCATTACCGCCGCGTCGCGCATTGTCATAAGGGCGGTTGCGTTGTCGGCGCGGCTGTCGCCGAGTGCTACCTCGTTAGCGCCGCTCTGGGTCAGGGTGTTCTCAATAAGCGACTGCACACTGCTGTCAAAATTCTTTGAAAAATCGGGCGGTGCCACATATCTTACCGCTCCCGCGACCTCCTCGTTTGTGCCGAAAACCTTTATTATCTGCCCGGGCTCGTTGGTAATTCCGTCGGGCACGGCGTCTCCGTTTACCACAAGCATCGGCATACCCGAGGTCATTGCCGACCATACATTCGCGGTTATCATACGGTTAATGGCTATCTGATTAGGTATCAGATATGTAATCTCGCTCTCGCCGTAAATAATCCCCCCGTATCTTTCCCACGAAAAGACCGCAAGCGGATAAAGCCGAAGCCCCGTATCAAAATCCTTACGCACAACGGCGTTTTCGGTTACCTTTACACTTTTAATTGTATAATCTCCGCCCTGCTTATATTCCTTATAAAGCTTTGTAAGCACAGTAATTTTTCCGTCCGCGGAATCCTCCTCAATGGTCTTCAGGGTTTCAATATCCGCTCCGTTTCGCCTTGCCTCGCGTATTACCTCGTCGGTTTCCCGACAGCTTGAAATGATAATGTAAGGTTGCTTTTGCACCTGCTCTGTATAAGGGTCGCCGAAAAACACGTTTTCAATGTTAAGCACCTCGCAGGCTATATCTCCCCTTATCGGCACGGTTTTTTCCTCGTCCGCAAAAAGGCCCGTTCTTATTCCGCCGTCCCAATAGGTGTAAAGCACGCCCGTGCCCGTAACATACGCGCCGCGCAGTACCCGCTCGTAAAGTCGGTTAAGTCCAACCCTTTCCGCCGTAACATTGTAATATCCGCCTAAGTACGCCATTACGCCGTTTATTTCCCCGGCTTCTCTGTTTTTACCTGTGGCGTCCGAAGCCGTGGGCACACCCTCCGCCGAAAAGCTCACCGTCAGCGGATTGCTTAATATCTGCGACATTTTGTATTCGCCTATGCGCTTTATCACGTTGTGTCTTACAAGCGGCCGGTCGTTGCCGCATTTAGCGCCGTACCATTGATCGCCTATGTAAAACCTCTCGTTAATACGGTTTTGCTCATACATTCCGCGCTGTCCGAGTCCCGCCTTAAAATCCGACGCGGCGCGGTATTCGCTGAAAATTTCAAAAGGCTTGCTGTTCATATAATTCTCCCTTCCGATTAAACCCGATTAAGGGGAGACCCGCTCCCCTTAATCCTTTGAGAAATCTTTAAATCAGTTTACGGTAACCGTAACAACCTTGGAGTTGATTCCCGCAATGCCGTCAGCTATAACCTTTACAAAGTAGTAATATTTACCCTTTGTAAGGGTTGTCGGGATTGTTAAGGAAGCGCTTGTAGCTCCGCTTATTTTAACGGGGGATTTTCCGTTTTCGTCAGCGCAGGAGTACCACTGGTAGGTAAGCGCGGCAGAGCTTGTCGCGGTTACGGAAAGCGAGCCGCTGATGCTGCCTGCGGTAACGCTCTTGTCAGCAGGCTGTGAGGAAATGGTGATTTCGGGAGAAATCCACGCCCATACCGCGTCAAGACCGCTCTTGTTTACAAATACATCGTAATAAATACGGTAGTCGAATTTGTAGGCGTCGGCGTCTATGTTCTGCTCGGGGGTGAAAATTCTCATCTTCTCGGTCTTCTTGACAAGGTGAGCGCCGCTCTTAGGACAAACAAGCATATATACCTCGCGCGCGTTTGCCGCGGGGATAAAGCCGCCTGTTTCGCCGCTGTTAAAGGTGTAGGCGGTTTTCATACGCTCAGACACAACGGGGATAATCGCAACGCCGTTTATTGATTTAACCTTAAGGGTAATGTCGCCCTGCTTAAAGTCGGAAACGGTAATCATACGCGAAATTTCAGCGGTATTCTGAAGCGCCGCGTACATATAGCTGTCAACGAAGGCAACCAGCTCCTCGTCGTAGCCCACAACCGACTGCACCTCGTTTATAAGGCTGCAAAGCGCCTCGTAGGGCTTCGCGGTATTGCCGTTTATAAGGTTTGCCCTTGTGGCGGCAAGACCCGCTAATTTTGAGATAACATAGGCGTCGCACTCGGGGACTACCTTTGTGCGCACATATTCGCCCAAAATCTTACCCGCGAGGTTTGCAATGCCTGTCTCGCTCATATCCTCGCGGTCAATCTGAAGCGAGCGGGCGCGGTCCATCGCCATTGTGTAGGAGGTGTTGGCAACCGTGATTGCACCCTTGGTAAAGCCTGTGTCGCGGTCATAGTCCGCAAGACCCTGGAAATCCACATCGGGGATTATTACGGTCTTAGCCCCCACAAACTTCGCGGCAAGCGCGTTGTCTGCGAAAAAGCCCGTTGCACTTTTCTGCGCGAACATTTTATCAAGCTCTGTTGAATATCTTGTTGCGTTTTCAATAGAATTAATAGACATAATTTATCACCTGTATTTTATAAATTTTATCGCCAGAGACCCTTTAAAAATTCGGCGGTCTCGGGACTTACTCCTCCGCGGCGGTCGGTTTGCGAGCCTATGCTTAAGGTATCATTGCTTTCGCTTTGAGCCGCCGCTTTTTTGGCGTTTCTTTTGGCGTTATGGCGGTATCTTAAATACTCGTCAAGCAAAAGCGTGCCCTTCATTTTAGCATTTTCAACTACCGACTCGGGCAGGTCGGAAATATCCTTTATATCGGGGAACTCGGCTTTAAGTTCATCAAGCCCTAAGTTCTCCTCGGGATTTTTTTCAAGACTTAAAATATAGTCCGCCATTTCCTCGTTTCCGCCGCACTCCTCCAGAAGCTCCTTTTTTCTTGCTTCGCGGCTGTTCTGTTCAAGCGCGCACAGAAATTCCGAAACGCTCTTGCCGCTCTCTGAAGCTATACGCCTTAAATTTTCATAATCCGCGGCGATTGCCTCGAATTTAAGACCCTTTTGAGCTAATTCGGCCGCCTCGTTAAGCTCTAAGTTTCTTATTTGCTTGTTATATTTTACAGGAACGAAGATTTCGTCCGCGGAACAAGGTGTGGTTTCCTTTGCTTCCGCCGCCCCGTCCTTCTCCGAGACCTCAGGTACAGTCTCGGTTTCCAAACTGACATTTTCCAAAATAATTCTTCCTCTCTGTTATTTTTGCGACAGCTCCGTGCCGTCATAGGATAAAAAATTGCTGTATTCCCGCCTTAGCTTTTCGAGCTCCTCTCCCAAAACGGGAGTGCCTTTATTTGCCGTTTTGCCGCGTTTTTTACCGAGAGTTCCCAAAAGGAATCCGAAAAGGAACGCCGCGGCGGCGGACGCAAAAATTGCAAGTACCGTCATATGTCCCAACCTCCGTTAAAATCCGATTCGATTATATCGGGGCGGTAATCAGGCTCTTCCCCGCTTTCGCGGCGGGGGTGAAAGCGCTTAACGTCCTCAAAGGCGTATCTTAACGCATCGCACAGATGGTTGTCGCTGTCCTTCGGCATTCGCTTTCCGTTTTCCGAGGCAGTCTCGTCATAAACATAGGAGGACAGCTCTCGTATCATATTAACGCAGTCGGGATTTACCGTTATTTTGTATTCGTTTATAGCATTAATCCCGTTTAATATGCTGTCTCTGCCCTTTACAGACGGCGTAATCCTTGAAATGCCGAGCCGCCTTAAATCGTCGTTTGACTTAGGCTCCGCGCAGTCGGCGCGTATGCGCTCCTTAGCAAAACCGAGTCGCTTTATTTCCTCGGCTATGTCGCAGTTGAGCATACGCCGTTTGCAAAATTCGCGGTATATGTAAAGCTCCTTGTCGATAGGGTTTGCCGCAAAGGCGACAAAGCCCGTCGGGTCGTTTGTATAGCCGTAGTCAAGCCCGAAAAAGCTTTTCCACTTGTACTCTTCCTCTTTGGGTATTTCCCTTTTGCCTACCGTCCAGTTTTCGTACACCAAGCCCTCCGATATTCCCCAGTTGCCAAGTCCCGCCACCTCGTATTTGCGGCGGTTCTGCTTTTTCATACGCTCGAAAACCGCCCTGTCGGTATCGTCCAAAAACTCGTTTATCAGGTAATTGGTGGAAAAGGTTGCGGTCTCCTCGCTTTCGGTATCAAAAAAGCGTTTTTTAAGCCAATGTGTTCCGCTCCAAGGGTTAAAGGTAAGGGTGGTCTGCTTGTAGAGCGGCGGCTCTACGTTCCCCCTCGGCACAGATAAATCCAGCTTGTCAAAATCCGACTCCAAGGAAATTTCAAACGCCTCCTCAATCCAAACGAAATTAAGATAACCCGTCGGAACGGTAGTTGAGGCGAGCTTCAGCACATCGTCAAAGCCCCTGAAAATTATCTTTTGACCCGTAGGCGTATAGACCATTTCCATAGGAGATACGGTGTTTTTCCAGAGGTGCGAAACGCCTAAGCGTTCCTGAGCCCATTTAAGCTGTGCAAATGTACTGTCGCGGTGGGTATTCATAACCTGACGTACAACCAGCAGATTGCTTCCTTTATATTTCATCAGTCTGAATATAAAGTTAAGCGCGGTCGTCGCGGATTTTTTAGAGCCCTTACCGCCCTTTAGTACCCTGTACCGCTTTTCACAGCTCCAGAAGTCGTCGTATCCTCCGCCGATTATTTCGGAAAGCTTAATTTCCGACGTCATCAATAATTGTCACCGCCCTTGTTGCTCCGATTTTTTCCGAATCCTTTTCGCTTACGATTGAACGCAGCTCCTTTATAGCCGAAAGATCCCCCGCAGCGGCTTTTTTGTAAAGCGCTATCATAACCGCGGTCTTTCTTGTGGGATTTTTAACCTCAAATCCCTCGTCTTTAAGCGACTGAGCCTCCGCGTCCGACAGCCTTTCGTTAAGCAGCGTTTTAAGGGTTTTATAAAGCAGCTTGTCGTTCTCTCGCATTTTGTTTCCCTCCCGGCGATTGTGATAATACACCCAAAGACTGTGGACATTCACCGACATAAAAAAAGACCGCCCCGCAAAAGCCGGACAGTCTGTAAGCCTTAAGAATACATTGCGTTTTTGGTCATATAATCGTAAATCATCTTGCCGTGGTTCTGCTCTTCCTTTTGAATACCGTTAAGCAGGGTTCTTATATTTTCCTGCTTAAATTCAAAAATACAGGTATCATAAAGGTGGGAAGCGTGCTTTTCGATTGTCAAAGCGTCAGTGCAGAGATAGCAGTCGTGCTTTTTGTCCTCGGTTTCGGCAACCGCGTAATTAGCGTTAAAGCTCGGCTGTGGGGACGAACCGCCGCCGGGAGTCGGCACAGTGCCGCCCTCTAATTGCTCAATCGTCTTTAAATGCTGCTGTTCAACCCCCGCAATCTGCGAAAACAGGTTTTTAAGCTGCGGGTCTATTGCCGACTGTGCATACTGATTGTATTTGTCCGCGCAAAGCTTTTCCTGCGTTTTCAAATCCTTTAGTAATTCGGTTTCCTTTTGCGTTAATTGCATTTATAATCACCTCGATAATATTATCGCCCGCGGCGGCTGTAATATACTGTTTTTTCCGTTTTTCTTGACAAATCCCGCTTTAATGTTAAAATATAGTAGGTGATTTCAATGATTAAAAATATTCTTTTTGATTTGGACGGCACGCTTCTGCCGATGGATCAGGATAAATTTGCAAACGGGTATTTCAGCCGCCTTGTAAAAAAGCTCGCTCCCTTAGGCTACGATCCGCAAAAGACGGTTGACGGCATTTGGTCGGGTACCGCGGCAATGGTTAAAAACAACGGCGGAATTACGAACGAAGAGGCCTTCTGGATTAAATTTGAAGAATTTTTCGGTAAAGAAGCACTTAAAGACAAGCCTGTTTTCGATGAATTTTACCGCAACGAGTTTAACGATGTTAAATCCGACTGCGGCTTTAATCCCGCCGCCGCCGAAACGGTAAAGGAATTAAAGCAAAAGGGCTTTAAGCTTATACTTGCCACCAACCCGATTTTCCCCGCCGTGGCAACCGAGAGCCGAATTGAGTGGGCGGGACTTAACAAAGCGGATTTTGAGCTTTACACAACCTACGAAAACTCGCATTATTGCAAGCCCAACCCCGCTTATTACGGGGAAATTCTCGAAAAGCTCTCCCTTAAACCCTCAGAATGTCTTATGGTAGGCAACGACGCCGCAGAGGACGGGGCGGCGCAAAAGCTCGGCATTAAGGTTTTTTTCCTCACCGACTGCCTGATAAATAAAAAAGGAATAGACATTAACGCCTATCCTAACGGTAGTTTCAGCGAGCTGATAAAATTTATAGACGGCTTGAAGCAATAATAAAAGGGGTTAACCTTGTCACAGATAAGCCGAGTGCCGCGGTACGCAAATGCGTAGCCGCGGCACTTATTTTATAAAAGCATCAGTCGGCAACAAAGGAGAACTCTGCTCCGACAGATATTCCGTCTATATCTGCAAAGGTGTCTGAAAATATTTTCTTTTCGCGTCACACACGGCGGTTATAAAGCTGTTGTCAAGCTCGGTAAGCTTATAACCGTTTCTGTATATAAGCACGTCCATATATACCTTTTCATTATCGGTACAATTTCTTGAAACAAGTCTGTATTTTGCGTATAAATCCTCGGGAATAGGAGAAACCCACATAAACGCGGAACTGACCTCCTGCAGAATTTCAAACTGACTTCCCCGCTCAAATACAAAAATATGCTTGTCCACATATTTTGAAAGCTCTTCCTTTTTAACGTCGATTAGCGGGAGCGATGGGACATACGGGTCGGCGTGGGTTATCTCAATATAAGGCGCTAAATCCTTACAGCAGATTTCTCGTCTTTCAGCAAGCGGGTGTTTTTTTGACATCAGCAGAACATATTTAAAATCGCTGATTATCTCGGCATTTAAATGCTTTTCCTCGAACATTGATTTAAAATAGCGCTCAAAGCCAGTCTGAAACCGCACGATACCCAGATTGTACTCCCCTTTTACCACGTTATTAATTGTACGGGAGGAATTTGTCTCCTTATAAAAAATATCGGCGGGAATATCCGTTTTAATACTCTTTGCAAACTCGGCGAAGGCATAAGAAATGTAGCTTGCTCTCGGCACGCAGACCGAAAAGGACTGCTTGGGCTTGCGCCCGTTTTTATACATTTCCTCAACCTCGTCAACCTGACTGACTATACGCCTTGCGTACTGTAAAAATTCCTCCCCCTCGGGAGTTATGGTAATCCCCTTTGATGTGCGGTTGAAAATGGTTATGTTGAGGTTTTCCTCTAATTCCTTAATTGCTCTTGACAGATTCGGCTGTCCCATATACAGATTTTCCGCCGCGCGGCTTATAGACTTTGTATTTGCTATTTCAACAGCATATTTTAAATGTAATATATTCACTTTAACACCCCACGCATAATAGCTATGTAAATATTGTATAGCAAAAAGGAGCTTTGTCAACCCGAACTGAATAATTTGGTAAAAAATTACACCTATTTATTAATAATTTCACAATAAACGCAGATAATAACAGCGGTGATACAATGATTATAACAATAACGCGCACGGTTATATTATATGTGTTTGTTACCTTGGGAATACGGCTTATGGGAAAACGGCAGGTAGGCGAAATGCAGCCTAACGAGCTTGTGGTGACACTGCTTATCTCAGAAATAGCCGCCATTCCGCTTCAGGACACCTCACAGCCGATATTGGACGGCGTTGTTGCGATATTTATGCTGGTGATTCTGGAGATAATCGTATCGGTGCTTGCAATGAAAAGTATGACCGTCAGAAAGCTTATGAACGGAAAATCCGCGGTAATAATCAAAAACGGGATTATAGACCAAAATGCCATGCGGCAGGTGCGTATGACGGTGCTTGACTTAGTCGAGCTTTTGCGCGGGCAGAACGTATTTGACATTTCGACCGTTGCTTTTGCGGTGCTTGAGGTAAACGGAAATTTAAGCGTGCTTTTAAAATCATCCGAGCAGACCGTAACGGCGGGCGACCTTAATATAGAAAACGACGAAGCCGCCCTTCCCCTGCCAGTTATAAGCGACGGCAAAATTATTAAGGAATCGCTTAATGCGCTCGAAACCGACGAAGCGCAAATCATAGAGAAGGTCACCGCTAATAACACCGATGTCAGCCGGGTATTTTTAATGACAATGGACAGGTACGGAAATTTCAGCCTTATAAAAATGAGGGATAAGCAATGAAAAGACTGATAGCGGCGGGAATACTGTTAGCGGCGGTCATAGCGGCGTATGTTTCCGGCTTTATGTATATAACAAAAACCTGCGACGAAACAAAGGAATTAGTGCTCCGCTGTGAGGAAGCTTACAACGGCGGTGAGGCATACAAACACGCCGAGGAGCTAAACAATTTATGGGACGAAAAGGAAAAAGCGCTCTCCTTTTTCATAAATCACGACCGAATTGACGATATAGAGCTTGAAATATCGTCGCTATTGCTTTACAGCAAAACAGAGGACGAAATACTCTTTTACGAGCATATAGAAACCCTTAAAATGCTTCTGCATCAGGTTAAGGAGGATACAAAAATTAGCGTTCAC